>JAPYVP010000021.1 GCA_028276785.1 Candidatus Nanopusillus sp.
TACTATTAATTAAATTAAATAATGTTATATTATTTACATAAGCAAAATTAGGACCAATATTTATTGTTCCGTTACATATTGCTATTTGTTGTTGGAATGGAGATGGGGTGGGAATGCTTTGAGTATTGTATAATGTTAAAGTTAAATATGGGAATTGACAAGTAAAATCTAATATGTTAAAGACAATTGGCGGTTGAAAATAATTAATTAAAGAATTTGAAATATATTCTATAGTAAATAATCCAATTATATCATTTTCCAACCCAACTTCTAATCTATAATTTCCATTTTGATTTGGGGGGATTTGAGATAAATTTGCAACAATGATTAATAAACCATTATTATATGGATTTACAATAGATCCATTCGAATTATAAGGATAAACTTTTACTAATCTGCCATTTAAAATTGCAAATACTTGAGAATAATTAACAGGTTCTGAAGGTTTTACATATGCATATAAAGTATTATTTACTATAAAATAATCTAATAATTGGAAATTTAACTTTATGGATTTTGAAATTTCCTGTCCAGTTGGATTTATGATATTTAAATTGGGAGAAATTATATTATATATTATTATTGTAACAAAAGCACCAGTCAACAATAATAGTAATGCTGTAACTATCTCTGATTGTAATCTCATATTATATTAATCATCCAGCATATATTAAAGTTTGAAACTTAACCCCATAACAAGATACCAGTACTATATAATTCCATGAATTGTTTACTAAATAACTATTATTAAAATATATTGTTGCATTTTCACCTGGCAAAAACAGATTTGATGGATATAAATAATTTATAGAATAATTAAAAGGAGAAAAATAACCATTAATGTATAATTGAAAACATGATAAATCTAATGCTTTATTTCCGTTATTATAAATAATTAAATATGGACTTGAATAGTTTGTTTGATTATTTAAAAATTTTATATTTTCCCCCACAATATTTCTTACCTGGTTAGCTACCGAATTTGCTGTATAATAAAAATTCTTATAATAATTATCTAAAATTAAATATAAAACAGTTGAAGAAATAATAAAAATGACAAATCCAATAATTGCTCCAACAATTGATCCCAAATCAGATTTCATACTACCGTACACGTACTTGCGGTTCTATTAACATATACCAAATTCTGTGTATATGCTCCCGTAGATGCCACAATCCTTACTTGATAAAAGTTTGTTGTTACAGAAATATTTGCAACAATTACAATTGTGTCATATGGACCCCACGCAGAGGTACCAGTATAGCTGTTTGTAATATAAATTCTTGTATTATTTACTAGTACTCCGTTAACAAATAATAATGTTAAATTTTGATTTAGTACTATACCCCCCCTGTTTGTTACATAGAAATATAATAAATTTGTTGTATTGTTATATGCACAAGAATCTAATGTAATATAAGTATTTAATTGATTTTGTAATGATTGAGAGTTTGCAATCGCGGCATTACTTATTCCATTTAAATTATTATATGCAGTAGAAACGAATATATAAGCAGCAATACCAGCAACTATAAATAATATGATTTCTACAAGAATAGTTCCAAATTGGTTTTTCATTAAAAATTATGATCTATTAAAAAATATAAATCTATTCTATTAATTCATATCCATCAATACCCCTTTCATTCATAATTTTTTTCCATTCTAACATTTTTTCTTGTCTTTTTACTTCAAGTTCACAAACTTTGTCCATTATTTTTAAATTCTGTACACCCTTTATTTCAACTTTTTCTCCCCCCTCTATTGATATATTTACATCCTGTCTAATAGTTCCCAACCCTCTTTTTACTTTTCCAGTTAATCTTAATATTAATCCAATATATTCAGCTACTTCCTTTACTTCTTTCGGATCTCTTAAATCTGGACCCGTAGATATTTCTATTAATGGTATTCCCAATCTATCCAATCTATAAATTATATAATCTTCTCCTTCTTCAATTTTTCTTGCAGCATCTTCTTCAATACAGATTGTTGCAATATTTATCTTTTTATCTTTATATTTTAATTCTCCATTTAATGACAATAGCAATGTTCTTTGAAAACCAGATGTATTTGATCCGTCTACAACAATTTTTCTCATAACCTGTAAAACTTTTGGGATATACATATTAAAGAAAGTTGAAATTAATATGCCAAATTTTAATGCTTCAATATTTATTAAATGTGGAGGCTCTTCATCTAGTTCAACTAAACAAGAATAATCTTTAGAATATTCATAAATATATTTTTTATCTTTCAAAGTTTCATATTCTGCTGCAATATCTTTTTTTCCGATTTCGCTTAATGTTACTCTTAATTTTCTTTCAATTCTATAATCATATTTATCACTTAAATTTGTAGGACAATTACAAAATAGCTTTTCTTTTGTATCAATTTGTTGATGAATCTCTAATCCAGCAATCATAACAATAAAAATATTAAAAAAATTAATAAACCATAATTTCAAAATAAAATTATGCAATTTATGAAAGCAAAAGGATTCTATTCATTTGATTCTTCAGATTTACTTTCTCAAATCGAACAATACTTTATGGATAAAAGATACGGGCTTGGGTATATTCCGAAAAATATAAAAAAGGAAAAAGACATAATTTCTGGAATTGTTCCACATGCAAGTTATGAATATCTTTTACCAGTTTCTGTAAAATTATATAAAGAATTATATGAAAATTTTGATTTTGATACAATAATAATTGTTGGTCCAAATCATCATAACATTGGTCAGAAGATAAATTTAATAATTGATGATTGGTATACACCATTTGGTGTAATTAGAACAGACGTGGAATTTGCTAGAAAAATATTAAACAATTATGACGCATATGAAAATCCCATGTTATCTAGATATGAATATTCAATTGAAATACAACTACCTATAATTAGATATTTATTTAAAGATAAAGTAAAAATCGTTCCAATAATTGTAAAAGATGTGGGATTAGAGATGATAAAAGATTTTGTTAAATTATTAAAGGAACTATCGAAAGAATTAAGTAGAAGAATAATATTAATATCTACTGGTAATCTATATCACCATGGAGAATTTTATGGAAATATCATATATAAAGATAATATATCTGAAAATGTAAAAAAAGAATCTGAAAAAATCATAGAATATATATTAAATTTAGATTCTGAAAGATTATATAAATTGGAAATAGATAGTAAAATATTTTGTGGAAAATATCCTTTTTTATTTTTCATAGAATATACAAAATTATATAAGGGGAAAATAGAACTAATAAATCATATTTTATCTTCTGAGATAAATAAAGACGAAAAGAACATAGTTAGTTACGCATCTCTATTATCTTATAAATAGTTAAAGAAATAATAATATTATGAATGACTTTGATGACATATATAAGGAAATTAGGAGAGAATTTGCTAGACAGATGAAATTATGGAAAAAAATAATCAGTAGAGTAAATAAAAAATTTGGATTTGATTTTGAATACGAAGAACCAGCAGTAGATTTAGTAGATAAAGGTGATAAATATTTAATAGAAATTGATCTACCAGGGGTTGATAAAAAAGATATAGATATTACTTTAGTAGACCATCATCTAAAGATTGTAGCATTAAGAAAGATTGAAAAAGAAGAAAGAGGTGAGAATTATATAGTATCCGAGAGAGCCTTTTCAGGATATAAAAGAATAATTCCATTACCAGAAGATGCTGATGAAAATTCTATAAAGGCAAAATATGAAAATGGGGTATTAAGGATTGAAATAAGAAAAAAGCCAGGCTATGAAGGAAAGAAAATTAATTTAGAATAATTTTTTAATTTTTTATAAAATAAATTTTTATGAAATATAAATTTGTGGAAGAATTATTATTATCTGCATTTAGAAGGGCAAAGAATAGTGGTAATAAATTTTATGATATAAAGGAAAGAAATATTGTAAAATTACAAACGATATACCAATACATAGATGATAAATTAGAAAAAATGTATAATGATATAATTCTACCAGAAAATAAATTCTACAAAGAATTATACAGTCTATTATTCACTGATATAGATATAAAGAAATTAAAAGAAAGGATAAAATATATAAGAAAAATAATAAAGCAGGTTTATTTAAAGTATAAAAACGATATAAAGTTAACAAAGGATAAAAAAATAATAGAAAAATATAGAAGAGAATTTTATGGAAGGATATCTAGTATATTAAGAAGAAATTGGATTGTATTTAAATATTATAACATTTATCTAAATAGAAGAAGAAAAATACCAAATATTAAAAATTTACCTACAGTTGTTATTTCTGGTTTACCTAATGTTGGAAAAAGCACATTATTAAAAAATTTAACAGGATCAAATGTTAAGATTGAACCATACCCATTTACAACAAAAGATTTAATGATAGGATATATTAAAACCCCATATTTTGATATACAAGTAATTGATACTCCAGGAATTTTAGATAGACCTATAGAGGAAATGAACGAAATTGAAAGAAAATCTATATTAGCACTAAATTATCTTGCAAATTTGATTATATATATTTTTGATTTAACCGAAACTTGCGGATATAGTATTGAAGAGCAAAAAAATTTATTAAATATGATAAAAAAGATTTTTGATAAAGAAATAATATTGTATTTCTCAAAAAAAGATTTGTTTACTGAGAGAGAAGAAAGAATTCTTAATGAATTTATTAATAATTATAATAATATGACTATTTTTTATGATTATAATAAACTAAAAGAATTTTTAATATCTTATATAAAAAATAAAAAAGAATGGTATATATAAATATATTATGAAGTTAATAGTATCATCTGACATACATAATGATTTCGGAATGATATATAAAATAATAGAATTATATAAAAAAGAAAAACCAGATTATGTAGTAATTTTAGGTGATATATCAGAGCTAGGAGAAATAGAAAGGGGACTAATAAAAAAATTAACAGAACATATAGATCCAAATAAAATTTTGATAATACCCGGAAATCATGAAACGCCGGAAGATATAAAATTATTAGAAAAAATATACAAAATAAGAAATTTAGATAAAAATTATATAATAAAGGATAATTTTGTATTGGTTGGATTTGGAGGTGCAGATTTATTATTGAATGTAATTGATGAAAAAGATTTTGAAAGTTTCTTAAATGGATTGAAGAAAAAATTTAACAACAAATATATTGTTTTATTAACACATATTCCACCAAGAAATTCTATGTCAGCTTTAAATATTTCTGGTAGTTATGTATTGAGAAAGTTTATTGAAAATAACGACAGAGTTATTTTAAATATACATGGACATATACATGAAGCAGGAGGTTTAGAGGATATAATAAATAAAGCGAAGGTTCTGAATGTTGCTAGAGAGGTAAAATTGGTTGAAATATATGATAAGAAGGCAAAAATAAAGTAAAAACAAAGAATTAATTAGTAAGAATAGAAAATTAAAAGAAAAGGCACTGGACTGGATATTTATAAAAAATATTTATTGATTATCAATGAAATAAACATTTATAATTGTATTTTTAAACATCATAGATAAAGAATTTTTTTAAAAATTTTTTATAAAAAATTCAAATGAGTGATGGAGAGTTTATAAAAAGGGTTTCTCATGGAAAAAAAGAAGAAGAAATTGTTTTAGGGCAAAAAAATTATAAAATAAAAAAAGTTATTAAAAGAGACGGAAGAATTGTAGACTTTGATCCTGAAAGAATAAAATATGCTATAGAAAGAGCAATGAAAGCCGTTGGTGCTTATGATAAAGAAAAATTAGAAAAGGTTGTTGATTATATAATAAAAGTATTGGAAGAAAAATATGATGATGTAAAATATCCAACTGTTGAAGAAATTCAAGATATCGTCGAATTATCTTTATTAAAATTTGATTTATATGATGTTGCCAAAGCATATATTTCTTATAGGAAAGAAAAGGAAAAAATAAGGGAAGAAAAGAAAAACCTATTGGGAAAATTCTACGAAGAAGAAGTTGCAAAAAGATTTTCCGTTAATTCAATTAGATTAATGGTAAATAGATATTTATTAAGGAATGAAAATAAAGAATTAATAGAAGGTCCAAAGCAAATGTTTGAAAGAGTTGCTGCATTAGTTGTAATACCAGATTTATTATACGATGAAAGGGTATATGATAGGGAAGGAAAGCAAAAAATACATCCAAAGGAAGAGTTTGACTTTGTAAAAAATGAAAATAAATACGGATTACCAATAAGAGATCCTAAGTTTAAGTGGAATAGATATCATTTAGAAAGAATGAAATATTTGTATGATTATTTAAATGAAAGGGGTCATATGAAAGTTTCATGGTCAGAATTTATAAAAATGTTAGAAAAGGGAGAATTTGACAAATATTACGAAAACTTCTACCAATATTATGATTTAATGGCAAGTAAAAGATTTATGCCAAATTCTCCAACATTATTTAATGCAGGTGCAGTCTTAGGACAATTATCTGCATGTTTTGTATTGGATATTGATGATGATATGGAATCTATAATGAAATCTGCAACGGAAGCCACTTTAATATTTAAATCGGGAGGGGGGATAGGAATAAACTATTCAAAATTAAGACCAGAAGGCGATGTTGTTGCATCTACTGGAGGTGTTGCATCAGGTCCAGTTTCATTTATGAAAATTATAGATACAATTACAGATGTAGTAAAACAAGGAGGAAAGAGAAGGGGGGCAAATATGGGTATTTTAGAATCCTGGCATCCGGAAATATTTAAATTTATTCATTTAAAGGAAAAAGAAGGTGTGTTAGAAAACTTTAATATATCTATAATGTTTGAGCCAGCATTTTGGGAATATTTTGAAAATAAAAAAGAATATCCTTTAATTAATCCAAGATTATTAAGGAAATATAATTTACCTTTCCCAGGAGATCCAAATTTTGATATAAATAAAGTACCAAAGGAAGCAATTGTTGGATATGTAAATCCTGAAAGAATATTGCAAGAAGCATCATATGTTGCATGGGAAAAAGGAGATCCTGGATGCTTGTTTATGGATAATATAAATAGAAGAAATGTTCAATATAAATATAGAGGACCAATTAGAGCTACTAACCCATGTGTAACTGGAGACACTAGAATTTTAACACCATATGGTCTTTTGAGGGCTGAAACCTTACTTTATTTAAACAATGAAAATGGTAGCGATATCAATAATATAAAGCTCTTAGTAGATGGAGAAGGTCAAATTTTGTATACAACTGTTCATGGAAAAACATTGAGTGTAAGTTCTCCAATATTAGTTGATGCAAAAGTTTGGAGAGTTGGATTCAAACCAACTGTTAAATTGATTTTAGAAAATGGAATGGAGATTGAAGTAACTGAAGATCATAAGATACTTACAAAAGATGGATGGATAGAAGCAAAATATGCTGAAGGAAAAGAAGTAAAAATAGCAAGAATTGATATTGATAAGTTAGAAGATTATGGATTAAAGGAAATTGATGGAATAAAGTTAGATAGAGAGTTGGGATTTTTATTAGGATGGTTGGTTGGAGATGGATATGTTGGAGAAAAAGTTTTCTTCTACTTTAATGCTAAAACAGAGAGGAAAGTTTCTGAATATGTAAAAGAATTGCTTGAAAAGAAATTTGGAGTAAATGTTAGTAGGTTTGAAAGAAATAATGAAATATGGATTTATGTAAGTAAGAAAGAGGTTGTTGATATTTTCAAAAAACTAATGAGAAAGAAAACTAGTTTGCCAGAAATTGTTTTCCTAGCAAACTCAGAATTTGTTAAAGGATTTTTGAGTGGTTTGTTCTCAGCAGATGGATATATTGATAAAGATGGGGCAATAAGATTAACTTCATCTAATAAAGATTTATTGAAAGAAGTACAACTTTTGTTAACTTTATTTGGTATATTTTCAAAGATTTATGAAAGGCCTTATAAGAGAAAGTTTGAGTACATTACTGTAAATGGTGAAAAGAGAGAATATGAAGCTAATGAATATTATGAACTTATAATCAAAAATTATAGTAGAAAAATCTTTGAAGAAAAGATAAAATTAGTAAATTATAAAAATGAAAAGCTCTTAGAAAGACTAAAGAAAACTAAAGTAGATGACAATTATGTTAAGATTGTGAGAGTAGAATACGTTGGTGAAAAAATGGTTTATGATTTTAGTGTTCCTGGATTTAATAGATATATTTCTAATGGAATAATAAGTCATAATTGTGGAGAACAGCCTCTATATCCTTATGAATCTTGTAATTTAGGATCAATTAATCTATATGCTCTGGTTGAATTTAAAGATGGAAAGGCAGAATTTAATTGGAATAAATATGTTGAAACAATAAAATGGGCCTATAGATTTTTGGATAATGTAATAGATGTAAATAAATATCCAATAAAGGAGATTGAAGAAGCTTCAAAAGCAGTAAGAAGAGTTGGTTTAGGATTTATGGGATTGGCGGATTTATTCTATGCATTGGGAATTCCATATACATCAGAAGAAGGATATAAGTTATTGATGAAAATAACAGAATATTTAACATATTATTCAATGTTAGAATCTGTTGAAAGAGCAAAAACAAGGGGTAAATTCGATAAATATGATCAAACAACATATAAAGATGGCGAATTACCCGTAGAAGGATATTATCATAAAGAATTATGGACATTAGATTGGGAATATTTGAAAGAACAGATAATAAAATATGGAATAAGAAATGTTGAAGTTACATCAATTGCTCCTACAGGTTCTATATCAATGTTAGCAGATACGTCTTCAGGTATTGAACCACAATATTCTTTAGTATATGAAAAAAGGGTAACTGCTGGCGTATATTATTATGTAGATCCAGAATTAGAAAGACAACTGAGAGAAAGAGGTCTATATAATAATGACATATTAAAGAAAATATCCGATAATGGTGGAAGTTTATTGGGAATAAAAGAAATTCCAGATGATTTGAAAGCAGTATTCTTAACAGCATTAGACATACCATGGTGGGATCATATAAGAGCACAGGCAGTTGCTCAAATATGGATAACTACATCAATATCAAAAACAATAAATATGCCAAATTGGGTTCAGCCAGATGACGTATATTATTCATATCTATTAGCATATAAGATGGGATGTAAAGGAATTACAATATATAGAGATGGATCAAAATCTGTACAAGTATATGTGGCCCCTGCTGAAGCAAGTAAAGCAAGATTTGCAGATTACTTTAGATTAATTAGAGAAGGAAAAATAAATAATAGAACAATTGAAATATTAAAACAATATGGAATAAAGTTACCAAATTGGTATTATGAATTAAATAACAATGTTGAGATGCCAAAAGTAAAATTGAATGTAAACATTAATAATACATTAAGGGTTGAGGAAAATGGAAATAATAAAATTGAGAAATGTCCCGTATGCGGATCTACAAGGTTAAAACATGAAGCAGGTTGTATTACATGTATGGATTGTGGATGGTCAGAATGTATAATTGCTTAATTTTTTATATTTAGTTTAAATAAAAGTGGACCCGCCGGGATTTGAACCCGGGATCTCCGGCTTGCAAGGCCGGCATCCTACGACTAGACTACGGGCCCGATTATTAAATTTCTTATATTTATATATATAAGTTTGTTAGAATAAAAGATTGAATAATATTTGATAATTTTACTTAATATTGAAGGAAGCAATTATGCGGCGGAGGGGATTTGAACCCCTGACGGATCTACTCCACTGGGTCTTGAGCCCAGCCCCTTTGTCCGCTCGGGCACCGCCGCTTAATAATTATATTTAGAAATTTTAATAATTTA
>JAPYVP010000022.1 GCA_028276785.1 Candidatus Nanopusillus sp.
AGTAATATAAATAGTGTGTTAGATATATTTAGATAGAATGGAGAGCGCCGGTAGTCTAGTGGTAGGACGTAGGCCTGCCTAGCCTAAGACCCGGGTTCGAATCCCGGCCGGCGCATAAAATGGTTCATAAAATGTCCACAGACAATTTATATGTTGAAATAAAATCTGAGAAAGATATATTAGGAATAATTAAGAGAATAAAGAAAAATATATATTTACAATTATATGATGTATTGCATAATATAAAAGATCATGAAGTTAGAAGTAATAGATTGGATAGACTATTGGAAAATGTAAGGTCTATAAAGGATATAATAGATGAACTATTAAATTCATTACCGGAGACAAAGGAGATAGAAGAATTATATAAAGAGATTAATTCTGAGGAATTAAATAAATTAGAAATTACAGAAAAAAAGAAAACAAGGAAGAAATTAAAGATTGAAGTAATAAAAGAAGAAAATAACAAAAAAGATGATCAAATTAGAAAGGAATTGGATGAGATATCCGCTGAATTAGAAGAATTAAAGGAAGAATTGAAAAAATTAATAGAGTCTTAATACCTCTCCGGTTTTTTCATCATATTTGTAAGCAATTTTCTTTCTCTTTAATTTTAATTCTATTTTATCTTTGTATATATTTATTTCATCAAAATCGTCCAATATATAGATATTTTCATTTTTTTCTTCAATATCCCTCCTTATATTTTCCATTTCCTTTTCATATCTCTGACTAAAATGTGTCAACAATAGTATCTTGCTATTACTCCTATTAAATATTTCTCTAACTTCTAAAAAATCCATATGCATATTCTTTTTTGCTAAATCTGGTTGGAAAAAATAAGTGGATTCTGATATTAATATTGTACTATCCCTTGCAAAATCTACCAATTTATCAAAAAATATCGTATCAGTAATATATGTAATTTTAATTCCTTTCTTTATATATCCGACTTCTTTATAAGATATTATTTTTCCGTCTATTTCAATTTCTTTACCTTCCTTTAATTTTTTAATTAATTCTTTATCTTTTATATTATATTTTTTTAATAAATTCTTATCTAGTTTAATATAATCTTTTTCTATAATATAGTATGAATAAGAAATTATAGAATGTTTTGTCATTATTCCATATATTTGAAAATCTTCTTCATCAACTATTAGACCCTCTCTTGCTTCTATTATATTTATATCAAAGTTTATTGGGATAATAAAATCTTCAATTACTCTTTTTAAGTTTTCTATATTTTCTTTTGGAATTATTATATTTAATTCTTTATTATAATTCATACTAGATAAACTTTGAAAAATACCTGGTAATCCTAGCACATGATCTCCATGCCAATGTGTAATTAATATGTAATCAATATCTGTTGGTGAGATTTTCATTATCCTTAATTGTCTCTGTATATTTTCTCCACAATCTAATAAAATTCCTTTCTTATTGAATTTTATAAATATCCCTGGATGGTTTCTACTTTCAGTAGGCATTGAAGATGAAGTCCCCAATATTACTATTTTTTTCATCATTAAACCTTCCAGTTCATCTTTGGAGCTCTTTCAAATATTCCATAATATATTATGTCATATATTATTACTATTTCATATAATGGTATGTATAATATTGAAAACAGTATAAATGGGAGAAAATTGTATAGTTTTTTTCTCCTTATTGAAATTAATATGTATATGTAAGAAGAAGTTATTATTATGTATAATAAGGTTAGATATAGAATGTTGAATATTTTGAAGATAGACGAAGGACTTAATATTATTAGATATATAAAACTAATACTATTGGATAGACTTTTATATATATCTATAGCAATTTGATATAAGAAAGAGACCGGTAAGTAAATATATATATAGGTCCATATTATGTATGGTAAATATAAAATTAGAATTATTAACAGGGCAATTAACATATTGCGCATAAAAAAATCTATCATATAATCTAGATGGTTTAATATTACTTCTATAAATCCAAAGCTCCATCTTTTTCTTTGTTCAATCCATTGTCTTAAACTTTTCAATGGTTCAATTAGTATTTTTACATTTTTTGACATATGGTATGTATATCCCTTTTTCCCTGCTTTCATAGCAAAATCTACATCTTCTACATATACTTTAGAATAACCATCTACTGCATTCCATACGCTCTTTTTAGTTGCAAATCCACTACCATTTAAGAATAAAGGTTTTTTTGTTTTATTTAATATAGGATCAATAATATCAAAATATGAAGAAAATTCTATAAACATAAGGTAACCAAGCCAACCCTTTTTAATTATTTCCTTATAGAATTCTATTATATCATATTCTTTTAATTCTTCAATAATTCCATTTATATTAATATAATCAATAATAATATCTGCATCAAAGAAAAATAAAATTTCTCCAGAAGATATTTTTACTGCATCATTAGTTGCAGAAACCTTTCCCCTTCTGTCTTTTGATATAATCAATATTATATTTTTATATTTGTTTTTTAATTCCAATAATTTATTTAAGAAGTCATCTTCTGGCGAGTCTATTGATATTATTATTTCTTTTAGATCGTTTGGATAAGGATCTTCTAATATTTTTTGAATATTATTTTCCAAATATTTACTTTTTTTATAAATAGGAAATATAATTGATACTTTTGGGGGATCCATAAAGATTATATTTAATATTAATATTATTAAAAATAGTGATGAAGGTCAGAGTTAGCTGATACATGATGACATTCAGATACCTCTGACATTTTCTACCCTTTCTATTATCGAATATATAAAAAACAGATATAATGAAACTATTATAAATACTGCAATATCAATTAAAGATGGTATGACAAAATCAATAATTTTTCTCAAGTTTTCAACTAAGAATATTGATACTGTGAATGTAGATAGGAACATTGATATATAATATTCTTTTGTTTTTGTTATATTTAGTGAGAATACTTTTTCATAGTGAATATATAATACCCCCTGTGCAGCTATTAAAAACAATATTATCATATAGCTATTACTGTTTGTAGCTAAAGAAACAATTGTGGCTGTAAGTCCTACAAATATCATATTTCTTACTATTTCAAATTTCACGAATTTATCGAATATCTTAATTTTTAGTTTTTTTAGCATTTTCTTATCTTTAACATCTGCTGATCCCATATACAACGAATTAATTGTTTGAATTACAAAATTCAATAATAATAATTGTATAGCATGTAAAAATATTTGATCATATATAAAGAATCCAATTGAAATAAATAAAGATACTCCCATTATCATTGATAATGTTATTAAAATAAATACCTTTAGATTGTATATAATTCTTTTTCCTTCTATAATTAATTTTGTTATTTTATCTATTCCTTTATCCATTAATATAACATTTGCAGAGTCTTTTGCTATATCGGTGGCATTATAAAATGAAACACCCACATTTGATATTTTTAATGCTATAGCATCATTTGTGCCATCTCCAACAAACAATACCCTATGACCTTTATCTTTTAGTGTTTTTACTATTCTATATTTATCTAAAGGATCGGCATTTACTACAACATGATATTCTTTTAATATCTTATATAAATAATCTTCATTCAATTTCTTTATTTCTTTTGCATCTATTATTTTATAATCTAAATTCAACATTCTTAATATTCCTAAGGTATGATCTTTATTATCTCCAGTTACTATATATATATTTATACCAATTTCTCTCAAATCTTTTATATATTCTAAAACACCTTCTCTTATCCTATCCTTTATAAATAATAATCCCAAAAATGTTATATCCTTTTCAGGTTCTTCATCTTTCTTTATTTCTTTAATACCAATTGCTAATATTTTATAACCTCTTTTTCCATATTCATTTCCAACTTTTTCAATTTCTTCTTTATATTTATCTATTTTAAGTATTTTATTATTTATCATTATATATTTTGAAATAGATAGAAGAGAAGATGGAGATCCTTTTATTATTGCATATTTTTTATCATTATATTTTACTATTACAGAAGATCTTTTTCTGTATGGATCAAAGTAATTTACAGAATATCTTTCCAAAAATTTAGAAATCTTTAAATATTTTGCTAGTCTATATATTGATAAATTTATAGGATCTCCAATATTTTTTTCTATATCTATCGTTAAATAATCCTCTATTGAATTATATAAAAATATTAAAAATTCTTCTATTTTATTTATATTTATTATTTTTGCATTAGATAGTATTTCTGCTCTATCTTCATAATATTTTATATCATAAAATTTACCATTATAAAAAATTTTATCTATAATTAATTCATTGTATGTAATTGTACCAGTCTTATCTAAAATAACAGTATCTATATTGCTAATATCTTCCAATATATTAGGATTTTTTACATATATACGGTCTTTTTCTAATTTTAGACTACTCATTGTGTATAACAATATTAATGCTGCAGGCAATCCTTCCGGTATTACGACAATAGCAAGTGCTATTGTAAATATTATCAGTTGATATAGGTCCATCACATTTTTTATTAATAATATTATAAAAGATGTAATTATAATTATCGATATAAGTATTATCATATAATATGAAAATCTGTCCAATTCTTCTTGCAATTGAGATTTGCCTCTTTTTTGTTTACTTATATTTTTGTATATACTCCCATAATATGTATTATTTCCAGTTGCAACTACAACACCAATTGCAATTCCTTTTACTACATAAGTATTTTGGAATATCATATTTTTTCTTTCCTTTATTGGGATATCCTTTGGTAATACAGTATTATATTTTTTTACAGGTTCAGATTCTCCAGTTAAAGAACTCTCATCAACTTCTAGATCAGTTGATTTTATTATTCTTATATCAGCAGGGGCCCTCTGTCCATATTTTAATATAATAATATCTCCTGGAACAATTTTTGATGATCTTATATGTTTATATTTTCCATTTCTAATAACCAATACATTACTTTCTATACCTTTTTCTAGAGATTTTATTACTTTTTCAGATTTTTTACTGTGGAAATAATCTGATACTATATATAATATTAAAAATAATGTTATTACAATACCTTCAGTAGTACCACCAAAAATAAATGATAGTATATCTGCAACAAAAAATAATAATATAAATGGATTTTTTAAATGTTCAATTACAATTTCTAAAAAATTATTTCTTTCTAGTTTTATTCTGTTTTCTCCATATATTTTTAGTCTCTTTTCTGCTTCATAATCATCTAAACCTTTAATTGATGTATTTAACTTCTTTAATACTTCTTCAACTGGTAAAGAATGCCACATTATAAATTTTTATAAATTTGCGAATTTTATAAATTATAATAATGTTAGTTATAAATTTGAAATCTTACATAGAGACAATTGGAAAAAGAGGTTTAGAATTATTAGAAGCTGCTGAAAAGGTTGCAGAAGAGTATGGTATTGATATAGCGATTGCTCCACAATTTACTGATATATATTTACTATCAAAAAATGCAAAAAAAGTAAAAATATTTGCACAACATATAGATCCGATTGAACCAGGTGCTTATACTGGACATATATTACCTGAAGCTGTGAAAGAGGCTGGTGCAGTTGGAACTTTAATAAATCATTCAGAAAAACCAATGAAGATTATAGATATAGAAAAAGCAATAAATATAGCAAAAAGATTGGGTTTAATTACAATAGTATGTGCAAATGATAGTATTGTAGGAGCTGCAATTGCAAAATTTAATCCGGATTATATTGCTGTAGAACCACCGGAATTAATAGGAACAGGAATTTCTGTATCAACTGCTAGACCAGAAATAGTAATAAATTCTGTTAAAATGATTAAAGAAATTAATTCAAATATTAAAGTATTGGTCGGGGCTGGTATAAGTAATAGAGAAGATGTAAAGAAAGCGTTGGAATTTGGGGCTGAAGGTGTATTATTATCATCTGCAGTTACAAAGGCTAATAATTTTTATGAAAAAGTAAAAGAATTGGCTGAAGGTTTTATAAGATAATTTTTAAATATGTTTTAATTTTGACCATGCTAAAATTAAAAAGTTTTTAGAAAAAGTTTTATTATTTTAGTATATTTAAATAATTTATTTCATAAGATTTTAACAATTCTTCTAATTTCTTTGCCTCTTTTTTCATATTAATTATAAATAAACTTTTTGAGTTATCCCATTCTTCTTTTGTAAATGCAAAAAATTCAATATCTCCTTTAGAATATTTATATAATTTTTCTAACCTTTCTATATATCTTAAGTTCTTAAAGTCATCAGATATTATCACCAAATCTAAATCGCTTGTATCTAGATAATCTCCTCTAGCTCTAGAACCTACGACATAAACATCAATTATATTAATTTCCTTTTTTATATCATTTATTATTTCTATTGCTTTTTTTAATAGTTCTTTCTGACTTTTAATAGCAGACTTTGCCTTCATTTAATAAATTTCTTAACCCAATCGACAATTTTTTCAGCCATCTTTAAATATTCTTCTGCATCTTTCTTATCATACAATAAATATGGTAAACTATTTGCTGCATCTGGATCTCTAGAAATAGTATAATTTGGATTTAATTTTAAAGCTTCTTTTTTTATTTCTTCAACATTTAAATCTACTTCTTCTTTAATTATATCTAACATTTTATTTAAATCGTGTGTTTTTACATCTTTTCCAAAATATAATAATAAAGCTTTCAGAGCTTTTTCTGCTGCTTGATGTGAATAAAATGCAGAAGCATAATATTTATTATTATTTAATAATACTCTTGCTGTATCTAAATCTTCCAAAGATTGCTTTAACCATAATTCAACATTTTCCCTCATAATATTATCTTTAATTCTATCCTTTATAAAATAAGTTCCATTATTTCATCAATTTTATTTTCAATAATTAATTTATTTTCTTTATATAATTGTTGATATATATATTCTGTTATATATGGTAAGATTGGATGTAACATAATTAAGATTATTTTATATATAGTATATAATAAATATTTTGCAGTTTTATCATTATTTTTTATCCTTTCTTTTATTTTTTCTAAATAATTATTTGCAAAATCTTCCCATGTAAACTTTCTCCATAATTTTACATATTCGGAATATCTAAATTGATCAATATATTCTTTAGATTTTACAATATTTTCTTTCAATATTTTTATTATTTCTATATCTTCATCTTTTAATTCTAATACTTTCTCTGGCTTTTCTTTTATATTCATTTCAATATATCTCCCAATATTCCATAATTTTATTATAAATGCTTGTCCGGATTCTATATCTTTCATATTAAATCTATAATCATTACCTGGTGCAGCTAATAAAGCCCAATATCTTAAAGCATCTGGAGAATATTTATCCATTATTTCATTTGGATCTATTGCATTTCCTAAGGATTTTGACATTTTTCTTCCCCTTTCATCTAATACCATTCCATGAATTAATGCATATTTCCATGGATTTTTGTTTGTTAATAAATTTACCCTTACAATTGTATCAAATAACCATGTTCTTATAATTTCATATCCCTGTTGTCTTAAATCCACAGGTAAATATTCTTTTGTTTTATTGAATAATTCTGGTAATTCTTTTGGATTAAATTCTTTATTTTCTGTTAATGCATAATATAATATTACTAAAGGTGTTATTGAAGATTCAACCCATACATCAACAGTTTCATCTTCGAAGAATTTTCCATTATATTTCTTTACTTTTTCTTTATCTATTCTTGGATCAATTGGTAAATCTTCTATATTTACTGGATATATTTTTCCATCTTTTTCATAAAATGGAAATGCAAGACCCCACAACATTTTTGTTCTAGAAATATTCCAATCCTGGTCTATATTATTTATCCAATCAACTAATCTTTTTACCTCACTTTCAGGAATTATTTTTATATCTTTTTGCCATTCCAATATTTTTTCTTTTAAATCTTTTATTTTTATGAAAAATTGTTCCTTTGGAATAAATTCTAATGGTGATAAACAATCAGATCTTTCAGTATGTGATAATACATTATGATTTATCTTTTCTATTTTATATATATAGTCCTTTAATATTTCTTTCATTTTTTCTCTTGCTTCTTCAACTTTTAATCCATTTATTTCTTTTATATTTGATATTATTCTCCCATCTTCAGATACTGAAATTATTTCAGGTAAATTATATTTTTCTTTCCATTTTATATCGTATGGATCTCCATATGTACATATCCACACAATTCCTGTTCCAAAATTATAATCTACATCTTCATCAGAAATAATCTTTACTTTTCTATTTATTAATGGAATTGTAACTTCTAAATTTTCTAATTCTTTATAATCATATTCTTTTATGATCTTTAGATTATTTTTTTCTGCATATATTTTTGATACAATTAAATTATTTTCAGTTTCTACATATTTGTTTTTTGCAATTAATATTAATGAACATGAATTAATTAATTCTGGTCTTGTTGTTGCTATTAACATATATTTTCCATTGTTTGTTGGTAATTTTATATATATCAGATATCCTTCTTTTTCTAAATATCCAGCTTCTTGCATCGAAATTGCTGTTTGGCATTTTGGACACCACATTATTGGATATCTTTTTCTTTCAATTAAACAATCATTAAACATTTTTATCAATGTATATTGAACAAATGCTTCATATTTTCTATCAATTGTTTTATATACTTTATCTCTATCAAATGATGATCCCAATCTTTCAAATGTTTTATACATAGATTCAATCATTTTATTTGTCCAATCAATACATGCTTTTATAAATTGTTCCTTATTCTCTTTAGATATCTTTAATTTATTTATAATTTTTAATTCTGTTGGCAAACCATGACAATCAAATCCTAAGGGAAAATATACATTATAACCTTCTAATCTTTTATATCTTGCCAAAAAATCTATCCATATAAATTCTAGAGCATGACCCATATGTGCCTCTCCAGAAGTAAATGGTGGTGGAGTATCTATTATATATCTTTTATCCCTATTAATATCAAATCTAAATATTTCTCTATTTTTATTCCAGAGGTTTAATATCTCTTTTTCAATTATTTTATAATCAGGTCTCTTATCCATTCAAAAATATATATAAAAAATATATAAAAGACTATACTTCGTATATATTTTCCTCTGCTTTGTTTTTAACTAGCATAACTATCAACATTCCTATTAATAATAATACAAGACCACCTATTAATAGATAAACCCCAGTTTGAATTATAGATTGGAAGTTTGAATATAATGGTTGTAATAAAGT
>JAPYVP010000023.1 GCA_028276785.1 Candidatus Nanopusillus sp.
ATATTTGCAACAAATAGCAGTCTACTTTACTTTGGTCAAGAACCATTGGATGAAACCTTAAATATTAATGGAACAATAATAAATAGGTGTATATATGTACATAATAAGGGTATAATTAACCAAAATAGTTGTGGAATAATAACTGGAGTTCAATTATTATTTAATCAATCTATAGTAGAAACATCTGGAATATATCAGACATTAAATATAAACAATATTAATCCAGACAATTTAATAGGGGCATATGTATATATTTATAATCCATTAAATAATCAACAATACGCACTTTCATTAAAACATGTATATATAAACGGACAATTAGTTACATTTAATGATTCCCAATATGATGGGTTATTATATATATCTCCAACCTATTCTTTATTAAGACAGCAAAATCCTTTAGGATTATTCTTATATGCATATCTTATATCACAAAAAGCCACACAATATAATTGGGTACAACTTTACTTTTTAAACAATAATTATAATGGAACATTTGATCTTGTATTTTATTCAAATTTATTATATGGATTTCCCCCAATAATATATTATGATATTCCACCAGCAAAAGTATGGAAGATAAATTTCCCTGAAAATTTCACAGTTCCTGACCATTTATATTGTATTTATCTTGCAACAAATATTCAACAAATAAATGAATGTGGAAGGATATATAACTTAGCCTATTATAAGAATTTAAAAAGCTATTATGATGTATAGAGAAATTTTAATTGCTATATTACCATTAATATTGTCTTTTTTTATTTCATATTATCTAATAAAAAAGTGGATACCTGTTGCCCATAGAGAAGGATATGTAGGGAAAGATATGAATAAATATAATAAACCAGAAGTGGCAGAAATTGGGGGTTTATATGCGATAATCGGTACAATATTTGGAATACTATTATATATAGGATTAAAAGTATATATATTTGGAACTACACAAAATTTGGTAGAAGTATTTTCGATATTAACACTATTATCATTAACTACAATATTGGGATTATTTGATGATATATTAGGATGGAAAAAAGGCATGAAACCTTTACAAAAGGTGATTCTATCATTTATACTAGCATTACCATTAATGATAATATCGGCAGGTAACTCATATATTAATCTACCATTTATAGGAGAAGTAAATCTTGGAATACTATATCCATTATTAATAGTACCAATTGTAATAATGGGTACATCAAATGCTTTCAATATGATCGCTGGATATAATGGTCTAGAAGGGTCTATGGGTATTTTATTAATTGGTGCCGTTGGACTAAAATCATATTTAACTGGTAATTACTATTTAGCAGAGATATCTTTGATAACAATATTTTCAATATTAGCATTTCTAATATTTAATTGGTATCCATCAAAAGTATTTCCAGGAAATGCATTTACATATGGTATTGGATCCCTATTCGGTGCAATAGTAATATTGGGAAATTTTGAAAAATTTGGATTAGTTTTATTTACATTATATTTCTTAGAATTAATATTATTTATTAGAGGATTATTAAATCATGTATATAAAGAAAATTTTGGAATACCTGATGAAAATAATAATTTAAAAGAACCATATAACAAAATATACAGCATTACTCATCTTGCTATTAAGATAAATAGAAAATTATTTGGAAAAGCAACAGAAAAGATGGTAGTATATACAATAATTTTATTACAAATTGTAATAACGATAGCGGCTTTTTCATATGGATAATCTAATTTATATTTTTTTAAATAAAGATACAAAAAAATTAATTTATAATATTGAGTTATTATATAATTTTTGTCAAAGAAACAATTTGAATCTAATTTGTATAACATATAAAAAATATAAAGACATAGCACTTAAAATAAAAGAGAATTATAACTTAACATTTTATTTATTGGAAAATAAAAAAGATATCAGAAAATTAAAAATTGAAGGAAATAATATAATAATATACAATAATATAAATAAAAATATTTACGATATATATAGAAAAAGAAAATTCAAAGATGGGTTTATTGGTTTAATAAGAAAAAAATTCTTAATCTTTCATTTAATAGATTCTTATATAATATTTGGAAAAAACATTAAAATATATGAAAATTTTTTATTAACATATTTGGGAAATAAAAAATTCTATATAGAAGAAAAATATAAAATTAATAGATTTTTCTTGAAAGAATTATTTATTAACTTAATAATATATTATGACAAAATAATTAAAACTTTTAATAAAATATTAAATTTAAAATATTTTAAAGATTACATACATGAAAAAATAGGATTAATAATATACAAAGCTATTACTTTTTTATTATTAGTTATTTTGGCTAGAATATTAACGGACACATTCTACGGAGCATATGTATCAATATATAATTTCTTAGGATTGATCGCTGGAATAATAGGATCTTCAAATATAATATTAACAAAATATTTGTCTGAATATAAAGATAATAAATATATTAAAATAGATATATATTTGAAAATTATTTTTTCATTATTTATTCTTCTAATTATTTTTATATTTTCTAATTATTTCTTGTCTACAACTTTCTATGGATATAATTTTTCAGATATACTTATCATATATATGACCGCAATATTTTTGTCTTTGATTGGGGTTTATTTTTCTATATTCTATTCACAACTAAATATAAAATCTGCTAAAAATCTATATATATTAGAGTCTTTACTTAAATTTATTTTCATAGTTTCTCTATCAATTATAATAAAAAATATTGGTTTCATATTTGGTTTATTTTTATCTTATTTTATTTTAAATTTAATTTATTTATATAAATTAGAGAAAAACAATATCAATTTTATATCAATATTGAAAGAAAAAATTAATTTAAATGATTTTAAAAAATATCTAAAATCTACTATATTTATTAGTCTACCAGTAAGTTTACTAGGTTTATATTCTTCAATAAATATACAAATATTAAGGACATTTACAGACTATGATATTGTTGGAGAATTTTACTCTGCATTGATAATTGTTTATACATTATCCGGAATATTTACTATAAATAATATAACGTTACCCAGGATATTGAGATGGGAGAAAGAAAAAGTTATTAGAAACATAAATAGACTGCTATTAATACAATTTCTAATTAATATTATATTAACTGGATTGCTTATATTAATTGGGCCTTATATAATACTATTTACATTTGGGAGTAATTATCAATTATCTGCAAATATAATAAAATATCTTTCTATTATCTTAATAATAAGTTCATTTAATGTATATACCTTAGTACTGTACAGAAAAGACATGGAAAAATATTATCCAATATATGCAATAACTACTGCCCTAATTTCTATAATTACAGATATTATATTAATATCAAACTTTAAACTATCTGGAGCAATTGCTTCAGCAATATTAGCAAATGTATATATTGGATTAATAAGTTATATTATATATGAAACAAAATTCCGTAATATCTCTTCCAGATCTATTTTTAGATATAATTACAAAGAAAATTGAAATAAATAAAAGTACAGGAAACATAAATCAAAAGATCAAATTAAAAATTGGAGGTAATGCTGCAAATTTTTCAATTGCACTAAGTAAAATTGGAATCAAAAATAAATTAATTGCTGGATGTGATAAAATTTCTGAATTAATATTTAAACAATATATAAAAGATAAAAAATTAAAGATAAAACTTTTACCAATATATACAGATATTTCCATTACTATTAGTTTAGAAGGTGATGATAGAATTATGATAACAGATTCAAAAGGCATTCAAATTGGAATTAATGAAATCAAAAAATATGAAAAAATATTAAAGAAAACAAAATACATATTCTTAGGAAATTGGAATAACAATAAAAAGTCTAATGAACTATTAAAATATATAATTAATTTAAATAAAGATACAAAAATCTATTTGGATATAGGAGATCCATCAATAAATGTTGAAAATCTAGATGAACTAATTAGAATATTAAGGGAAAATAAAATTTGGGCTCTAAGTTTAAATGATTATGAATTAGAATATTTGGGAAATTTCCTTAAATTGAATTATGAAAACATATTAGATCTGGCAAACAAATTATATAAAACATTAAATGTAGAGCATTTGGATATTCATTCTCCAGATTTTGTTTACTCTTTACCATCAAAAACATATATAAAAATTGAAAAAGTTAAACCAGTAATATTAACAGGTGCAGGTGATACTTGGAATGCTGGAAATTTTTACGGATATTTAGAAAATTTAGACGATAAAGATAGATTATTATTTGCAAATGAAATTGCTAAGAGATATATATTAAATGAATTCTAAATATTTTTATTAAAAAACGCCCCCGCCGGGATTCGAACCCGGGTCACGGGATCGACAGTCCCGTATGCTGCCGCTACACCACGGAGGCTTAATATTTTCTATTGCTTAATATACTTTTAATTTTTTCTTTAATTTTATTAAATATTTCTTCAGAATAAAATCTTTTATATTCTCTTAATAAATTTATTAATTCCTGATTTATATCAATTATTTTATCATCTATCAAATATTGGATAAATTGCGTTAAATTTGAAGGATTATTTTTTAATCTTGCTCTTTCCCAATCTATTAAATAGATTTTATTGTCTTTAATAATTATATGTTGATAAGGTCTTCTCATTTCTTCCTTTTCAATTTTTAATCTATCTAATAAAAATAAAATATCCATAATCTTATCTAAATATTTTATCTTTTCTTTCAAATCTAAATCTTCAAATTTTTTTCCATCAATATATTCCATTTCTATTTCCAAATTTTTATCATTATAAGAAATCATCCTTGGAACAAAATCATAATTGCTTAAAAAATCTAAAAAATATTTTTCTTTTTCATAATTTTTATATAATTTATCTTTAAATTTTTTTATTATTGTACCTTTTTCTGTTAAAAAAATTTCGGAATGCCAACCTTCATCTATCTTTTTCATTCAAATATAAAGTTAAAATCTTCAAATAATCTATATTTCTTATTATTCAATTCCTCTAATGGTTTTTCAAGTTCTTCAATTAAATCATATAATTCTTCTTCTTTTATTTTCTTTTCTTCTATACTTTTATTACTTATGTTGTAATATCTTATTGAATATATATTATTACTTACTTCCTTTTCTCCAATATATATTATAATATATGGTTTATATATTGATTCTAGTATTCTTGTCATATTACTTAATTGGGTTTTTGTAGTTTCAATATTTACAACCCTAATCTCTCTATTTTTCAAATTATCATAAATTTTCATTGCATATTCTTTTATCCTATTATCTTTCTCTTTATCTCCAGTAAATATATTTAATATTGCAATCTGGATTGGTGTTAATGCAAACGGTAATTTTCCTTTAAATGATTCTAAATATGCACCAATAAATCTTTCTATAGATCCCAAATATGCTCTATGGATTATATACAAATTGTCTATTCCAAAATAATCCTTTACTAATTCAATAAGTTTAAAGTTCCTTGGCAAATTAAAATCCAATTGTATAGTACCTAACTGCCATTCTTTTTCTCCAATTTTTAATGTAAAATCATATTTAGGACCATAAAATGCAGCTTCTCCAATTCCTTCATAGATGGAAAAATTATACTTTTTTGATAATTTATTTATTACACTTCTCATTACATTTTCGACATATTCCCAATCTTCTTTAGAACCGGAATATTCATTCATCTTATTTGGATCATGTAAACTTAATCTTACTTTAAATTCTGATGCTTTTAAATTTATATTAAATACTTTTTCATACAATAAGATCATTTCATCTATTAACTTCTCAATTTCTTTTTCCAATAAGTCTGGAGTAATAAATATATGTGAATCATCTTGAGTAAAGGATCTTACTCTCAACAACCCATAAACACTTCCAGAAGGTTCATATCTATGTACAGTACCCAATTCAAATGTTCTAAATGGTAATTTTATTTTTCTATATTTTTCTAATAAATTAATGAAAATTAATATATGATGTGGGCAATTCATTGGTTTAATTGCAAATTCTTCATCTTCTATATTAAATATATACATATTTTGTTTATAATAGGAAAGATGGCCAGAAATTTGATATAATAGGGTATTTGTAATAAATAAAGTTCTTACAATATAATATCCTCTTTTAACATGAAAATCTGTCAATATCTGAGATAATATATTATATGTTAATCCACCACCTAAAGAAAATAATTGCAAACCCTTTCCCAAAAGATCACCAAAATTTCTATTTAACTTTTCTATTCTTCTATCATGTTTTATTAATATATCCATTTCATCTCCAATATCTATATGATCTTTTTCCATTAAAAAATATAATTAATAAATTTTATAAAAATATTTCGTTTATTTCATAATAAACTATGTCATTTTCTATATCAATTATTGCCAATAAAATTTTATTTAAATTTTTTGAATCTATAAAATCTAAAATATCTTTAATATATAAGAATTCATTTTCATATATTGGGTAAATATAATATAAAATCTTTTCTTTTTTATAATCTTCATATAAAATGATCGCTTCGTTTTCTATATCTAAATAATATCCTTTATTTCTTAAATCTTCAAATACATAAAATTTTTTCATATTTAATATACCTTTATATTTTTTAATGAAATCTAAAAAGTTATTTATCCCCTCCAATTTTATCCATCCTTTTTTTATACAATATAAGGCTTCTTCTGGCTCTAAAATAATATAATCTTTATCAATTTTTCCTATTCTTCCTATTTTATCATAAAATTCTTTATTTAAAATAAATTTATTATTAAATTCTCTGACTATAATTTTTTCCATCTTATTTCTAAAAACCTAAAATTATTATTATCTTTTATACAATATAAAATCCTTTTTCTAGTACTATGTGCCACTCTATTTTTCGCTAGAAAATCATATATATCTATTTTTTCATTAATATTTATTGGAATAGCAACCCATTTTGAATGTTCTTTGATATCCTCATATATTCTGAATACACCTCCAAACTTTAATCCAGTACCCAAATAATAACCCCTTTCCCTAAAATATTTATATGTATCATAATATAACTTGATTTTTTCATCTTTTAGAAAATAATTTATATTTAATTTATTGTTCTTTTCATCATATACTTCAATTTGGTTTTTTTCTAATAAATATAAAACTTCGTAGAAATATAAAATCTTATCCTCTGATAAAAATACTTTATCTTTATAGAATACTCTCTTCATCTAATCTTAAATTATAAAAAATATATAAAAATGCCGCCGGTGGGACTTGAACCCACGACCTGTGGATTACAAGTCCACCGCTCTACCAACTGAGCTACGGCGGCGATAAAATATAAAATATTAGAAAAAAGTTAAAATCTTTAGCTTCCTCCTAAGGAAACTACTGATTGAGCTAAAACAGCTGGTATAACTCCACCATATTGAGCTGTGTATCCATTTATTGGCGTTATTTGTATGTTATAATTTTCATTTGTCAACAAACCATTAGGTAGATAATACATTATTTCATACATATCTCCAGTTGTTAAATATACACTTTCTTGCTTTATAGATAGTCCAATTATTGCATATGGATTTTGAATTCCGGCTTCATTCATTGATTGCAATATTTGGAATACTTGATTTATACTCAATGGATATCCAACTATTGAAGAATTTAATCCTATTGTACATGAAACCAAAGTTTCATTTATATATGTAAAGTTTGTATATATATACTGATTTGTGAAATTGTTTAGTATAGAACATACTCTAGGATTATTTATTGTTACATTCAATACATTTACTTGATTATTAAACATAAATCCTGTTATTATAAAGCTTCCTCCCTGTAATACACCATATATTGCTGTAGGATAATATTGTGAGGGTGCATATGAATAAACATTTCCTTTACTATCTGTAATTAAAGTACTTACATATTCAAAATTAATTGGATTAGAACCTGGCATTAATGATACAACAGGTCCCAAAACAGTTATTTTCTGTAGATAATTATTTAATTGTCCACTTGATGGATCATATTGATATCCAAATATATGTTTAATTTGCATACCTGTTGTTATTCTTTGCTCAGCTTGCGCACCTGTTTGTAATGCTTTTGATTGCAAAGAACTTGCTGTATATATTATCACACCGGCCGCTACTGCTGCTGTTACTATTATTGCTATTAATATAATTAATGTTGACAAACCAAACTGTGTCCTTACCATAATGAATTAAAAGATTTTAAACATTATAAATTTTACCTAAAAAGTAGTTATTTGCTTAATAATGCAATTGTCTCCATATGATACGTATGCGGAAATTGGTCAATAAAAATTATGTTTT
>JAPYVP010000024.1 GCA_028276785.1 Candidatus Nanopusillus sp.
GTGGGGAAAATTTATAATCCCTATCGATTTTTATTTTATGTAGTTGCTCATCTATTAAATTATGTAAATTAATTATATCTTCATATCCTTCTTGTATACCAATCCAAACCACTCTATCTCCAAATGTGCCAATATTGCCAATTTTTATGCTAAATTTATTATACTTTATATTATTTAATTCTTCTTTTATTTTTTCAAATATGTTCGGTTGTACATCACCAATAAATTTTAATGTTATATGAAAATTTTCTTTTTCAACAGGTTTTCCATATATACCCCTCAAACCCTTCCTAATTTTCTCTATTTCATCTTTTATTCTTTCTGGCAAATCTATTGCTATAAATATCCTCATAAGAAAATTATTACAAAAAACATAATATAAATTATATAAGACAAATATTCTTGTAATTTCCTATTTTCTCTATTGTTTAAAATTGGTATAGCAAATTTATAGTTTGATATTGGATAAAAAGGTGTAATTCCAGATACTGTTAATGAATCTTCAATGATATGTAATAAAAATGCTAAAGAAAATAAATAAAATATTTTCATTATAAGTAATCCCATAAGGAAAAATATTATTATTGGGAATATAGAATGTGTAAATCCTCTATGTTTAAATAATTTTAATAAAAATAAAATAAATAAGTAATATGGATATAATAAATATTTTAGAATTTTTGATTTGTTTATATTTTCATATTGTTTATTCGCCCAGTTATAAATTTTATAATCATAATCAGGTATTATACAAATAAGTCCTACTATTATTGATATAATTATTGAAGATGCCTTGTCAAAATTGAATATATAGAAAAATATAAGATATGTTATAAATGATGATAATGCTTGATGTAGTCTAATTATCATAACTCTTATCAATGCTTAAAAAATTATTAAATTATATGGGTGATATAGATTATGATAAGATAATTAACAATTTGCTAGAACTTGAAAAATATAATGAAGTTTTGTTTGGTTTTAAAAAATATTTGGATAGTATAAAGGAGGACATAAGTAAATTAAAATCTGAAATTGAAAATAGTAAGGCAGAGAATAAAAAAATAGAAGATAGGTTGAATTTATTGGAAGAAAAATATAATAATATTTCAAATGATATAAAAAACATATATAGCCTATTAGATGAAATAAATAAGAAGATAACTGAAATAAGCAAGAGATTAAATGAAGAATATATAAATGAGAAAATAAATAATTATAGATATAAATTACTATTGGAAAAATTAAAGGAATTAGATGGTATATAAATTAGTAGTTGTAGTTAGAAAGGATTTGGATATTGGAAAAGGAAAATTATGTGCTCAGGTAGCCCATGCTGCTGTTGAGGCTGTTTTAAATCAATTAGAAAAAGATAAAGATATAGTAAAAAAATGGAGGGAAGAGGGTGCAAAGAAAATTATTGTATATGTAAAAAATTTAGATGAATTAATGAGCATATATAATCATTCCATATCGATAAATTTAAATACTGTCTTGATAAGAGATGCTGGATTAACTCAATTAGAACCGGGAACTATTACTTGTATAGGTATAGGCCCAGACATTGAGGAAAAAATTGATAAAGTAACTGGTTCATTAAAATTATTATGAGTGTAGAATTAAAGGATGTGTGGGATGTAGAGATAAAAACATCTTTTGATGTAAATAATGTACTTTATGAAAAGAAAGTTTTAATTATAATTAAAAATCATTCACCCCATGTTAGAAAATTCGAAGTAGGAACTAAATATATAAATATAGAAGATCAATATGAAGCATTAAAATTTAGAATGCATTATAATTTAATTTCTCCGGTAGTTATATCTATAGACAAATATAGAAAGGAAATTATTGAAGTTTTAATACCAAAGATAAACCATCATTTAGGAGATAATATTATATTTTATGTAAAAAATCTTGATAAGAATGAAGAAAAAGAAATACAATATAATCTATAAAAATATAGCAAAAAGAAGAATTTTTGAATTATATAAATTAGCTATAGAAAATATAGATAATGTTGATTTAGCTAGAAGATATATATTTATACTATGGAAGATAAAAAATAAAGCGAGGATAAAATTACCAAAAGAATTAAGGAATAAATTTTGTAAAAAATGTTATACTCCATGGATTGTAGGAAAAACATTACAGATAAGGATAAGAAAAGGTAGAATCATATATAAATGTTTATATTGTAATAGGGTAAAAAGGTTTATAATAAGAAAGGTTTAAAAAACATTTATTTTAAAGATAATTTTAGGGCGGCCAAAGTGGCCGGGAAACACCCGTACCCATCTCGAACACGGAAGTTAAGCCGGCTTACGTCCGTGCGAGTACTGGCGATGGCCGGGAAAGCACGGAAGCCGCCCGACTAAATTTATAAAAATCTTTAGAGAAATATAGAATTTTTATGGACTTGGGTCGTTTGAAGGAATACGGTATGAGATCTAATGGATATATAAAGTTAAGTTTAGATGGGATTTTACATATACTAGAAAGGAGGGGAGGGAATTTGAATTTTATGTTTGCAAGACAAATAGCACCATATAATATAGAAACAATATTAGCATTACTATATATTAAAAATATAATAGATGCATATCCAGATAAGGTAAAAGAAGTAATCCTAGATTTTTTGCAGTGGGGGGATGATAAGTTCTCTTTAAGTAATATTGAAAAAAGAATATTTGTCGAACCTCAAATATTATATAGTAATGGTTCAGGATATTATATAGCAGCTCAATCAAAATCTAAATTGAGAGAAAATAATATCAAAATAAGGAATGTATATTTAGATACTATTAAAATAAGAAAAATGATAGAAGAGACGGGATTAAAATATATGGAAAAATCTTTGGATCATCTAATAAAGGAAGAAAAAATAACTAATGGTGCAGTAAACATATTAGACTTCTGGGGATTAACAACATTATATTATATATCTGAAATATCTAGTTATATTTTTGGAATTAATAATTATGAAATAAAAGAATTTAAAGATAAAATAAGGTTAATAAATGGTGATGAATATGAGATATTTGGATATAAATTAGAATTTGAATATAAAGGAATAAAATTAAGGTTTAGAATATATGATATAAGTCGTATCCATGAAAAAGAGATAGAAAAATATGGAAATAAAAAGAATGGATATATAGTTTTATCATTATATTCTGGAAGTGGATATATACTATTTGAAGAAGATCTTGAAAAATCATCGGCAGCTGAAAAAATAATAGAATTCTCTAGAGAAGCAAAAGAAAGAACGGGATATAGTATATTATTATTTGAATTAGATGAAGAAGAATTAATAAAAAAAGGAATAATTGATAAGAAAGATTATGTAAAATTTATAGGTAAAAATTATAATGTCATTATAGATAGTATTAAGAAAAATATATGGAATATAAAATAATAGATATAATTAAAGATTTGGAAAAATTTTCTCCAAGGAATAATGAAGAATCTCTAAATAATACATCTAAATACATAAAAGAAAATTTAGAGAAAGTTGGAATAGATTTTTTTGATCAATATTTTAAAGTTTCTATACCATTTGATGGAGGATCATATATATTATTAGATAATGGAGAAAAAATAATTGGAAAAGCGAATTCTTTTGTTTCTGGATATTTTGAAGAGAAAAATATATATTCAAGTCAAAATATAAATCAAGAAATAAGTATACCACATATAAATTATAATCAATATTATGATGCATTTTCTGGAGTAATTTTCTATGATTTCCCAGTAATAAATATAAAAAAGTCAGATTTGATTAAAGTTATAAATTCAGAAGAAATAAAGGTTTATGTTAATGTAAAAAGAAAATTAATAAAAACAGAAAATATATTAGTTGGAAATATAAAAAACCCAAAAAACATAATTTTTACACATTTTGATACAATATTTAATGGGGCTTTAGATAATTCTTCAGGCACAGCAACCCTGTTATATGGGATAATAAATAATAAAATAAATATTAATGAGAATTTAGTAGTATTTTCTGGTTGTGAAGAATTATCATATGATAGACCATATTATTGGGGATATGGTTATAGAGTTTTTGAATATGAATATAAAGAAATATTAGAAAAAAGTAAAAAGATTATAGTATATGATATGCTCGGGCATTCAAAACCAATATTAACGAAAGATTATATTAAAGAAGCATTTCCAATAATGTCTGAATATTTATATGAAAAATCTATACTTATATCAGAATCTAATAATGATTGGATAAAATTTTATCATTCTGATGCAGACACAATTGATAAAATAAATGAAGATTATATTGAAGAAGGTTTGAATCTATTATTAAAAATTTTATAAATTTTCAGTTTGCCCATCAATCATCACTATTCAGATCGTTGATCCATCATCATCTTTCTAGAAATATTATTTTTAAATCTATTTATAATTTAATCATAAAATGGTACAAAAGACTTATGTTAAGGATATTGGAATTGAAGGTATAAACCCACCAGAAAAGGTATGTGATGATAAAAAGTGTCCATGGCATGGAGGAATAAGGATTAGAGGATTCTTATTTGAAGGAAAAGTTGAGAGAATTAGGAGAAGAATTGCATTAGTAGTCTTTTATAGATATCACTATGTTCCAAAATATGAAAGATATATGATAAAAAGATCAAAAATTAAAGCTCATGTTCCAAAATGTTTAGATATAAAAGAGGGAGATGAAGTTATTATTGGAGAAACAAGGCCATTGTCAAAGACAATAAACTTTGTTGTAATTAGTAAAAAATGAAACCAATTAGTGCAAAAGTAACTAGGGGAATTACTGTTGGTACAGTTTTAAAGGTTGCAGATAATTCGAAGGCAAAATTAGCAAAAGTAATTGCTGTAATTGGATATAAAGGTGTAAAGAGAAGGTATGCAAGAGCGGGAGTTGCTGATATGGTTTCTGTATCAATAATAGACGGTGATTTATCATTAGTTGGAAAGGTAATGAAAGCAGTTATAATTAGACAGAGAAAAGAATATAGAAGGAAGGATGGTACAAGGATAAAGTTTGAGGATAATGCATGTGTAATTATAAAAGATGAAAAAACTGGAACACCAGCTGGTACAATTATTAGAGGACCAGTAGCAAGAGAAGTTGTTGAAAGATGGCCAGAAATTGGAAAAATTGCAAGTATGATTGTATAAAATGGTTCTAAAAATAAAAAATATTGATTATGAAGATTGGAGTGCATCTTGGAAATCTTCTAAAAGCTCTAGAAAACAAAGAAAATATATAATTAATGCACCCCTGCATATTAGAGGTAAGTTAATTTCTTCAATGTTATCAAAGGATATAAAAAATCTAATTAATATAAATTCTCTACCTTTAAGGGTTGGAGATTATGTTAAAGTTTTAAGAGGTAAATATAGAAATACTGAAGGATTTGTGATCTATATAGATAGAAAAAGATATAAGGTATATATAGATAATGTTAAATTTACAAATAAGGCAAATAGAGAGGTATATAGACCTCTTCATAGTTCAAAATTATTAATATTAAGGTTGAATTTAAAAGATAAAAGGAGGATAGAAATTATAAAGAGAAAAATGAGAACAAAAAACATTGAAGAAAATAAAATAGAAGAATTAATAAATCAATTAATAAATAATTTCTCAGTAAAGGAAGATGAATTGGCAAAAGTAATGGAACTGAACAAAAAATTCAAATAAGAAAATATTTTAAAAATAATTATCAAAAAATAATAAAATGGCTCATGTTTTCAATAAAAGACATCTAAGAAATATTGCAATACCAAAAACATGGCCAATAAGTAGAAAGAAATATTATTGGATTATTAGGCCATCAACAAATGGGTATAAGTTTGAATATGGTATGCCAATATTATTATGGTTAAGAGATTATTTGAATATTGTAAAAAATAAGAAAGAAGCAAAATATTTATTAAGAAATGGAAAAGTTTTGGTAAATAATAAGAAAATAAAAGATTTGGGATATAATGTTGGCCTATTTGATGTTATATCAATAAAAGATTTAAATAAAAATTATAGAGTTGTCATGTCCAATAATTTAAAATTAAAATTAGTTGAAATTTCTGAACAAGAAAAAGATTTGAAAATAATAAAAATTGTTAGGAAGAATCTTGTTAAAGGTGGAAAAATACAAATTACCGGAATTGATGGTAGAAATTTTATAATTGATGATAAAGATATAAAAACAGGAGATAGTATTTTATTTAATACAAAAGAAAATAAAATAGAAAAGATAATAAAAATGAATAAAGGGAATATAATATATATATTCTATGGAGCAAAAGTAGGTGTTGTTGGAAAATTAGAAAATATAAAGATATTTAGAAAACCCTTTGGACATACGAGATTTATAGAATATATAAATATGGATAGTAACAAGAGAGAAGAAACAATATTTGAGTATGCTATTGTAATAGGCGAAGATAAACCTTTAATTACTGTAAGATGAACTCTAATAAAAATAATATAATGAGAAGAATTATTATAGATAAAGTTACAATAAATATTGGAGTAGGTAAACCTGGTGAACCGTTGGAAAAGGCAGAAAAATTATTAAAAAAGATGTTTCCAGATCTAAAACCTGTTAGGACAAAGGCAAAGAAGAGGGTACAAGCTTGGGGAATAAGGCCAGGACTGGAAATTGGGGTTAAGTTAACAATAAGGGGTAAAAGGGCTGAAGAAACATTAAGGTGGTTGTTGAAAGCTGTAAATAATGCATTAAAAGAATCACAATTCGATAAATATGGAAACTTTGGATTTGGAATAAAAGAATATGTATGGATACCAGGTATGAAATATGACCCATCAATTGGAATATATGGTATGGATGTTATAGTAACTGTTAGGAGACCAGGATATAGAGTAATGTATAGAAGAATTAAGAGGTCAAAAATACCAGAAAGACATAGAACTACAAAAGAGGAAGTTATAGAATATTTAAAAAATAATTTTGGTGTAAATATTGTAAAAGAATAATTTTTAATATTTTTTATAATATAAAGATAAAATGAGACTTCCAATTATGATAGATTATGTAGAAATACCAAATGGTGTAAATGTATTAATAGAAGATGGAAAAATATATGTAAAGGGACCTAAAGGAGAAAAATATAGAAATATAAATAACAGAAATATTGTTATTGAAATAAAAGAAAATAAGATAATATTTAAAGCATATTTTCCCTCAAAGAAAATAATTAAGGATATGAATACAATGGTTGCTCATATAAGAAACGATATTGAAGGTGTAACAAAAGGTTTTGTATATAAATTAAAAGGTGTTTCAATACACTTTCCATTGAAATTAAAATTACAAAATAATAAATTAATAATTGAAAATTATATGGGTGGAAGAGATATAAAGGAAATAGAAATACCTAGAGGAGTAAAAGTAACACTGAATGAAAATGAAATTACATTAGAGGGATATGATATAGAATTATTGGGAAATTTGGCTGGATTAATAGAAAATTCAGTAAAGCCAAGAGAAAAGGATTTAAGAAAGTTTCAAGACGGAATTTATATTATCCAAAAACCATGATGAACAAATTATTAAAATTAAGAAAAATAATTAAAAGGAAAAAACCAGATTATCTTAGATTTCAATGGTGGAAAGTAATAAAACTGAGAAATAAAAAAGAATCTTGGAGAAGACCAAGAGGTATACACAATAAGGTAAGAAAAAAATTGAAAAGTAGGGTTTCTATGGTAGAAGTTGGATATGGTTCTCCTAGAGAAATAAAAGGGTTATTACCAAATGGTAAAAAACCTGTATTAGTACATAATGTAGAAGAATTGGAAAAAATAGATAAAGAAAAAGAATGTGCAATAATTGCTTCTGGTGTTGGAAAAAGAAAAAGAGAACAAATAATAAACAGGGCAAAAGAACTAAATATCGAAATTTTTAATATCTAATATTTGTATAATTTGAAATAATCTAGTATAAAATTTTTTATTTTTTCGGAGCTATCATATAAATCTCTTCCAGACATATCTATTAATTTCTTTTTTCCTCTAACTTTTTCTAGATTAGATTTCATTGAACCTAGCACATTTGAAAAACCCAACCTTAATAAAATTTTTTCAATTCTACTAGCTTTATTTATATCGAAATCTTTAAATTCTTCTACATCTTGAAAACTTTCTATACTTACATCTAAATCGCCAACAGATGTATTTATATTATAAGCATTAATTATTATTGTTAACTCAATTTTCCAATTAATTTTTGGTTCTTCTTTCCAATAATTTTTATAAGCTTCCCATTTAGCTTCTACAAACA
>JAPYVP010000005.1 GCA_028276785.1 Candidatus Nanopusillus sp.
TATTTTGGTTAATTATACCCTTATTATGTACATATATACACCTATTTATTATTGTTCCATTAATATTTAAGGTTTCATCCAATGGTTCTTGACCAAAGTAAAGTAGACTGCTATTTGTTGCAAATATATAATATCCATTATAATATACTGATGGTATTGCTGGTCCTGGATTTTCTGATGTTCCAGATACAAACAGAGATATCCAAGATTCTTTGTCATAGCTTTCATTTGATCCTAAAAATTGAAATGCAAAAGATTTTCCTATATCTGTAGGATCTATGTATAAGTATGCGGGTTTTAAATAATTCATTTTATATAATTTTTCTAGTAATTCTATATTTCTTTGGGATAAATTATATGATGAAATAGATTCAGAAGAACCATTAAATTGACATAATAGATTTATCCAATTTTTATATCCCAAAGAATCTTTTAATTTTTTAATTTCATTTACCTCACTTTCATTAAATCCTAAATATCTATACAGATAATCATAAAATATAGAGTTTTCATTGAATAATTCTAATGTTTTAAATGTTTGATAATTATAATTTGCATGTACATAAAATAATTCTAATGTTTGTGTTATATTTTCTGAAGACAATCCATATCTACCCATTAAATGATTCCAGTATGGGTAAGAATTTGCACCATTTATCCAGGCAGTTCTATTTCCTATTACATAAATATAATATCCATAATCCCACCAAGAATTTATAATGGAGTTTGGTGGTGTATTTTGATTTATCCATAAGAAAGTATTTATTAAATAGTCTGGAGTTCCGTATGAAGCGGCACTTGAAAAATAGTTAATCACATATCCAGGATATCCGTAAATTCTATTATTTGTAGAAAATAAAGCACCAAATATTGTAAATAAGATTAAACTATATTTAAATAAATTAAATAAATCTAAATATATATTTAATATATATTCATATAGAATATATACTGCTAAAAATACTAATGGAATTAAGAATAAAAATATTTTTGTTGATATAAATAGGGATATTCCAGAAATAGATGAAATTAATAATAATATTAATATTAAATTTTCTTTTATAATATTTTTTAATCTAGAAAACTCATCCCTAAATAAATTGAATATTTCTATACCGAGTATATATAATAATGGGAGAGCAAGACCGGTGTAAAAGACCAATCTATATGTATATTTTCCTAAAAGAAGAGCTATAAGCGATAGTAATAATATAAAGATTTCTTTATCGCTTAGATTTCTATTAAATAATGAAATGTAAATTAATAAAATTAAAAAAGCAATCCAGGATATAAATATATTTATAAATATACCATTAATTACCAAATCTGAAAATATTATAAATTGAAGTGCAATTGATAATGTCGATACTTCAAAAATTGTCTTTATTAAATCATATTTATTACTTTCTCTATTGTATGATATTATAAATACAGAATATATTAGTAAATAGAATATTAAAATGTATATTGAAGGGCTAATAAGAAGTTCTGATATGGCTAATATAAATATAAATAAGAATTGGGAAATTAAAAGATTTTTAGATTTAGTTCTGTCAAATATTAAATATCCTAAACCTAAGTAAGTTAATACTAAGCCTAGCTGTCCAAATAAACTTAGATAATATCCTGCAGTAGTTGGTTGGAATTCTGCAACTGTGGAACCAATTCTTTCATAGGTAAATGGGTTATACAAGAAGGATATAGCCAATTTGTTAATTAAAAAAGGTAATGATATAGCAAGAATTATTAGAAATATTATATATTTTTTTAGTAATTTGTTGTTTTTGATATACTTTCTTATAATGTATATTAATATTCCTGGAATTATTCCGGATAAAATAGATAATATCAGTAGATATGTTTTATTTTCAGTAATTATTTCCAATATCTTATTATCTTTAAATATTTCATATAAAAATAATACAAGCATTGAAAGTTCTATAAATAAATTCTCATAACTTAAAAATAAATCGATTCCTAAAGATCCAGGTACTATTAATTCGTCTAATATTCCAGTAAATCCTATATATGGTAGGTAGAAGTATATATCTTTATAATCTCTATCATAAAAGTATCTAACCAACAATATTAAACCAAAAACAATTGGTATTATTATCCAACCACCCCAACCTTTCCTAGCTAATGCGGTAGTAAATATTAATAATGTTAGATAATAGGCTCTTGATCCTTTAAATATTGGATATAATAATAAGAGGATAAAGAAAAATATAAATAATTCAACTGTTAAATATACATCGGAATTTGGTAATAAAGACGTTTTATAAAATATTATTAAGCTAATAATAGAATAAAGAATTAAGAATAACTTTTTGTATGTATTATTTTCAGGTTTTGCATTAAGATATTTAATTATAAGGTAGAAAGATAGTACTAAAAAAATAATTGCACCTAATTCAGTATCAAATAAAATCAGTCTAGTTGTCAAGAATGGATTTATAGCAAGAATCATAGAAGAAAAAAATGCTAAATATCTATCTTCAAATATATTTTTTGCTAAAAAATAAAATATAATTGAGGTGATTGCAGGTACATATGCGTTGGTAAAGTTTGCTGATAGCCATAATATATTATTGGATGCTGGGTATATCTGTAAAATATTTAATAATGCAATAATCTGACTGCCAAAATTTTGAAACATTAAATAAGATAAAAATGCCAAATAAGATACAAGATTTTTATTGTACAAATAAAATGGTAGTGGATAATATAAATCATAGGTAATACTATTTAATGTATGATTAAATACTAAGGATTCGAAATATTTAAACATCAAATATGCATCAGGCCCTACCAAAGAATAATCTCCCAAGAAATTAATTAATAAACCTCTTGATCCTAAAGCAAATAAAAATATAAATATAATTATTAATATGTCTATAAACATATTCTTTGATAATATTTTTTTGAATCCATTAACTTTGGTTTCTTGATGATTATTATTTAAATTAGAATTTTCAGATGTCATTTTTACATATTTTAATAAAAGATTTAAAAATTATTTTACAATTACTTACAATATGCCTAGAAAAGTTGTATCAAAAGTGGGTGAAGAAGGTATAAGAAATGCTGAAGAAAATATTGTAAAAGAAAATATTGTAACATGGACTAAAGGATATAAAGCAGAAGTATTAGATATTGTTGGAAGAACTGGTATGAGAGGTGAAGCTACGCATGTTATTGTAAGAGTACTTGAAGGTCCGGATTCTGGAAAAATTCTCAGAAGAAATGTAATAGGACCTATTAGAAAGGGAGATACAATATTATTAAGGGAGACAGAGATATCGGCTATGCCAATTGAAAAGAAAGATTAATTATGGTCGTTAAAAACAAGTGTTCATATTGTGGAAGTGAAATAGAGCCAGGTACTGGGATAATATATGCTTTAAATAGTGGTGTTGTTTTATATTTCTGTTCAAGGAAGTGCATTAGAAATTGGGAAATGAAAAGGGATAATAAAAAACTAAAATGGACAACTTTTTATAATAAAACATGAATGGAAGACATTTAATACAAAAGACATTGGTAGTATTAAAACCAGATAGTGTTAAAAGAGGAATTATTGGGGAAATAATATCTAGATTTGAAAGGGCCGGTTTAAAAATTGTTGGATTAAAAATGATAAAATTAACTAGAGAACAGGCAGAAAAATTTTATTATGCAGATGAAAAATGGTTAGAAAGTGTTGGAAATAAGACAATAACAAGATATAAAGAAGTAGGATTAGATCCTGTAAAAGAATTTGGGACTGATGATCCAAAGAAAATTGGGAGTATAATAAGAGGATGGTTGATAGATTTTATAACATCTAGTCCAGTAGTTGCTATAGTATTGGAAGGTGTTAATTGTGTAGAAGTAGTTAGAAAATTGGTTGGACCTACGGAACCTTTAAAAGCTCCACCAGGTACTATTAGAGGTGATTATGCTCATGTTTCGATAGCTTATGCAAATTGGAATAAGATTGTTTTAAGAAATGTTGTTCATGCATCTGAGACTGAGAAAGATGCGGAAAGAGAGATATCTATAATATTCGGGCCAGAAGAAATATATAATTATGAGAGGAATATTGAAGAAGTCATCTATTAAAGATAAAATTTTGATTTTTTTAATAGTATTTTCGATTGTTATGATATTAGCATCAATAATATATAGATATTTATTTCATCCAGTATATTCTCTTAAATTACCATATGTTTATAATATTTCAGATAATGAAACTGAGATTGGGTATTATGAATTGAATTTAACAACATATGATATAATTAAGATATCAATAAATGGTGTACTTAATCCAAAAAATCTTAATTTTGATAATCCAAATATTTCTGTAGAATTTATTAATGAAGTAAACAATCATTTATTGAATAATTCTTTATATATGAAAAATTATGAGCTGTATTATAAAAAATTAAACGTAATATATCCACAATATTCGTTTATACTGTGTATAGAAGATTCTTGTGGAGCTTTTGTATTTACTAGTAAGGGAATTACAAATATACCAATTTCATATATAAGTAATATAAATAATACATTGGTAATTTATCTTTCATATCCAATATCGGAAAAGATTTTAAATTATTTAAAATATAATAATGGAAATTTTGTAGATATAATTAAAAATGGGTTAGAAAATGGAGAAATTAAAGTATTAAATAATAATCAATTAGTTCAAAATATTCTTAACTTATATACCCTCAATATTAGTATAGAATAAAATTGAATTATGTTTCAAATGGACTAATTGATTTTAATAATATGATAAACATAACTGTACCCATGGGTAATATTAATAATATGCTCATTAGCTGAATAAACTTTATATATTGAAAGTTTGTTCCAGAAATAGACCCCATTAAGGTAGTTAATATAATTACAAATATGACCCCAACAATTATTAGCGTTATATATATCTCTAAAAATATTTGCATATTATTTGAATATTCTATTATCTTTCTTTTATATTCTTCAAATAATTTAGATGCTTCATTATATAAATATTCTTCAAGATTTCCACCTTCAACTATTATAGATCGCATTCCATTTAATATTGAGGCCCATTTCTTTGATGGTGAATATTCCGCCTTTCTTTCTAATGCTACTGGTAATGATAATCCTACAGTATCTATTAAGTATATTATTTCAGATGCTTCTTTTTTTATTTCTGAAAATTCACTATATTTTGATAATAATTCGAATAATGCTTTTGGAGTAGCACCAGAAGAAACCAAAGATGCCATATATAGTACAGCATAATATAGGGAATTATCTATTTTTCTAGCTCTATTTTGTTTTTCTATTGAAGGATATTTCTTAAATAATAACAGAGATCCGAAGAATCCCAAAATACCGACAAGTATTCCAAATATTATCGGGAAAACCGGATTAAAAGAATTATTTACTTTTATATTATATATTAAAAGGGAAAAGAATGTTAGTATTGATAATGATATAGATATTCCTATGGAGTATATTGTAGCTTTATATATATAACTAGAAGGACTTTCTTTAGAATTAATTATTAATAAATCTTTTTCTATACCACTAAAGAATTGATCAAATATACTAGCCATATATTTAAATATTAACATCCAAAATTAAAAGTATAATGATAGCTAATAAATATAATAGGAGAATAAATCAAAAAGGATTAATTGAAAGATTTATAGATCAATTTTTCAATATAAGGGATCCATTACACTATAAGGAAATAAATGTTTTTGGTTCATATATTAAGGAAGATAAGTTTGTATTATATATATCTATACTATTTGCGATAATTATTGGAATATTTGGATTAATATTTAAGTTACATGAAAATTACATAACATTTTCAATTTTAATATTAGTTATATATTTTGTAGGAGGAGTTCCATATCTGTTTTATAAGTATATTGAAAGTAAAATATATGAAAATATATATAATAATTATACATACTTTTTATCTTATTTATCTGAAAGTTTGGCATCTGGAATGACATTATTAGATGCTTTATCGTATTTATCAGCAGTAGATCTGGGATATTTGTCCATTTTAGTTAAAAAATTATATAATTGGATTGCTTGGGGTATGCCATTTGAAAAGGCATTTACATTATTTAATATGTACTTTGAAGATCTGCCAAATATAAAGATGATTAATTATGTAATATTAGAAACATATAAAGGTGGAGGAGATATTTCAAAAGTTTTAAAAAAATTATATAATGATTTAGAGTCTATAAAAGAATTAGATGGACTAAAGAAGGCATATGTATCACAACAAATATTAGTTTTGTATGCTATATTTGTTATATTTATAGGATTATCTATTTCTATATTAAATACAATTAAACCATTGATAGTAAGCCAAATTTCAGCTTCTACTGTTCAAACATCTTTTAATTTCTTTTCTTCTTCAATAGATTATCCTTGGTTAAAATTTATTACAGCTTTATCAATAATTTTAGTAGGGATTTCATCATCAATTGTAATGGGTATTGCTGAAAGCGGAAAAATAAGATCTTCTGTAAAACATTTAGCAATAAATAATTTAATAGGACTGTTGTCCATAATAATATTTGTTTTACCATCTTTTGTATCATTTAATTTGCAAGTTTTTCCGACAAATGCTTATATATACACCCCAATAAATATACAAATATATGGATATATTGATGCACAACCAATAACAAATGCTCCATTAGCAATATATGTAATAAATTCAACTGGAGACTATGTTTATCAAAATTTTCAAATATTACAGAATGGATACTATTCTCAGTCTATTACTTTAAATAATACCGGTACATATATTATAGAAGCTATATTGGATTATAATGGTAAAAAATACGTACAAAAGCAGAGCATTAATGTAACAATATGAAGTCTCAAAGTTGGATTGAAGTATTAATTACACTTGCTGTATTTTTATACATTATAATTTATATTTATCAGAGTATAGTTAGTGGAGTAGCACAGTATTCATCTGGATTGTACAAAATGACTGAATATCAAAAATTATATACTAGTTCATTTTATTTTTCTCAATTCTATGATCCACGGCAAGTATATAATTATTTAAATTTTTCTTTTTCATATTATTATGCCCCAAAAGTTATATTTTTGTCTACAAATCCATATATTTGTAACAATTGCATAGAATTTTTTTATAATACTAGTTCAAATAGTATAGGAATAATACAGAGATCTTATATAAATGTATCATCAGTTTTGCAAGTTTACATATATGGATCAACACAGAATATTAGCATAATAAATAATTCAGCATATTATAGTTGTTATAATCATCTAAGTTCATCTTTTTTTACTGTATATACAAGAACTTATTTATATTGTAATTTTAATTTAATTGGAAACTCTAGTATTTACATAAATACAAATGAAAAATTTTTAATTATAAATAATTATAATACTGTACTATATTTGTATAATGGAGATAAGATTGTTGGTCTTCCAAATATATTAATAAATATTTATCCGACAGTACATTTAAATTATTTTCAATATTTTAATGGCTCTATAAATTATATATCTTTATATGGATAATGAAAAATTTATATAAGAATCGCAAATATAAATTAAATATTGCTGGGCCCGTAGCTTAGTCTGGTAAAGCGTCGGGCTTTTAACCCGAAGATCGGGGGTTCGAATCCCCCCGGGCCCGGGTTCGATTATCATAAATGATTAAGGTTATTAGCAATCATAATTTTATATACGACAATATTTTCTAAATATATCATGGAGATAAAGAAGATATTATATTTTATTACAATAAATTTTCTATTGTTGATTTCTGCGCCTAATATATATTCACAAGTAGGAGCAGTTGTTGTTGGAAGTAATAGTGCTGTAGCTAATAGTATAACGTTATCTACAGCAAATTTATATTATTGTGTTGCTTCTTCCACCGGTTCAACCCTTACTCCAAGTTTTAATGTAATGGTAAATAACGGAGGTTATGCAGTAATTGGAAATTCCAGTACAAATTCATGTTCATTTACTACTACAGCTACAAGTTATGTGATAGGTGGGGTTTCTGTAAATAACTATTCAGTTCCAGTTATTTTAGCTACTTTTACAAATACATATACTGCAACAAGTACGGTAACAATTCCATTTACAATTTCTGGACAAAAATAATACAGTATTAATATTATTATCTTCGGGGGGAACAAGGAATGGAGGTACTATTAGTGGAGTAACATTACCTAGTGGATGTTCACAATTATTTTTAACATCTTCTGGAACTGCAGCTAGTGTATATGCTGCAGTATGTAATAAATTAGCTCCTGGTACTTATAGTATCTCATTTACTGTTAATCGTGGTGCAGGATCAACAGTATATGTTTCTGCATTAGTATTAGGATTTCCGGTATTCACCTTTAATATTACAGGACCCAACAGTATAAGTGTTTATACAAATTATAATAATTCAACAACAATATATGTAAATCAATTAACAGGAAATACTGCTTTACCAGTTACTTTATCCTGTTCAACAAATAGTAGTTATTTATCTTGTTTATTATCAAATACAACTGTTACTCCAAATGCATCAGTAACATTAACTGTTACTGCATCATCATCAATTACCCCAGGTACATATTCAGTAACAATTTCAGGTACGGCACCAAATGGTGCTACAAATTCTACTACTATAACAGTTAATGTACAACAATTATATAATAATCCACAAATATATATTATATCTCCATCTAACAATTCAATATCAAACTATTATCAATTAAATATATCATTTTATACAAATTATCCAAATGTAAATGTAACAATAAATGGAAATACATATAGTATAAGTGTAACACCAGGTAATAATGTTATTCAATTAAATTATCAGAATTCATCATACAATTTACCAGGATTGTATAATATTATACCAAATGGAGGAAATATTACAATACAATTATCAACATCAAATCCATTAGGACAAATAAATTCAACTGGAATATATGTTTATACATTACCCCCACCAATATTTAATGTATCATATGCATATCCCACACCATCGAATGGTACACAAGAAAATATATGGTTACTAGGAATTAATACAAATATATATGATAATACCTTAGGTCAATATTATTGTCAAATACAATTCTTAAATCAAACAAGTAATCAATGGGTAACAATAGCAAATTCATGTTCAGATATGTTGTATAATGGAATATTGCAACAATATGCAAAATTAGATAGTAATGGATACTATTCCATATGGTATAGGGTATATTCATATAATAATTATGGATTATATCAATATACAAATCCACAAGTAATATATATAGCGCAAAATGCATATAATGTATCGGTGGTAAATAATACATTAAGCAATACACAAATACAGGGGATAATAGATTCTGCAATTAATAATTCAATACCAGTAGTAGTATTCCCTCCAGGAGTATATTTAGTAAACTTAGTAATAGATCCACAAGGTAAAAATATAACATTATTGGGACAAAATGCAATATTTGAACCTGCAAATCCCGGATTACCAGTTATAGATATAAAATCCTCAAATGTAACAATACAAAATATAAATATTAATACAAATCTATTTGCAATAAATGTAAATAATGGTGTGTTGAACATAATAAATTCAAATATAAATTCGGGATTATTCGGAATAAATGTAAAAAATCCGTCAGTAGTAAATGTATATAATTCTACAATAAAGGGAAATATAGGATCTATATATGGTTATATACAAAATTCAACAATAAGCAATACCAATATACAATCTTCTGTATGGGGTGTGTATATTAATAATCCATATAATGTAATAATAGATAATTCAAACATAAATGGACAAATATTTGGAGTATATCTTGATGGAACTGCAATAAATAACACAATAAAGAACAGTAATATAATTTCTAAATATATTTGGAATAAGAATAAATAACGGAAATAATAATATTATAGTAAATAATAGTGTACAATCAAACATATTTGGAATATATTTAACATCATCAGGAAATAATATAAAAAATGTTTATATAAAAGTAGGACAAGTATTTGGATTGTATATAACTCAACCAAATAACATAATAAATGTAACAACATATGGTGGATTGTTTGGATATTATTTAACAGGTAATGCAGCAAATATATCTTTATATAATTCACAATTGGGAATTGCAATATATGGAAGCGGATATATAAATAATTTGACAACATCTACGGGAAGCGTAGACATATACTATAATAATTCACAAGGATTCATAAATAGTTTAAGTAGTATAATATATAATACAAAAGTAAATAATACATTATATAATTATTATGCAGGCATATCAATAATAGGAACTATAAATGGAAATATTACATTTATTAATTTGCCACCTGCTACTAGTTATATTGTAGAAAGGATAGTAGCAAGTAATAGAAATATAATATCTACAAATAATACATTTATACCACAAGGATTTGGAAATTATCAACTATTTTATTCATAAATTTTTTTAATAATTTTTTCTTATGAGTTTAGATACTTTAATATTAGCGGGAGGTTTTGCAAAGAGATTTAGACCATTATCAGATTATGTACCAAAACCATTATTTCCAGTAGGCGGTGTACCTTTGATATATTATATAATAGAAAAAGCATTAGAAACTGGATCAGATGAAATAATTATATCTACAAATAAAAAATATGAAAATCATTTTAGGCATATTCTAGCGTCATTATATTCTTTTTATGAACCATCTCAAATTGGAAAAATAAGATTGGTAATTGAACCATCAAGTTCTGAAGAAAATAAGCTTGGATCAATCGGTGGTTTACATTATGCAATAAAAGAGATGGGTATAAATAATAATCTATTAATATTGCTGGGAGATAATTTGTTTAGCTTTAATTTAAATAAAATAATTAAATTAGGAAATGAAAATAATTCTATAGCCTTAGCAATATATGATATAAAAAATTATGAGGATGCAAAAAATTATGGTGTAGTAAAATTAGAAGATAATATAATAAAGGAATTTTATGAAAAACCCCAAAATCCTCCATATACCACAATATCTACTGGAATATATTATATCCCAAAAGAAAAATTATATCTATTAGATGAATATATGAAGTCTAATTATAGTAAAGATTCTATGGGAAATTTCTTCGAATATTTAATAAAAAGGGGAGAAAAATTGTATGGATATGTGTATGATGATGATAATGAATACTGGTTTGACATTGGTACGATAGAATCTTATCAAAGAGCAAATAATTTTGCAAATGAAAGAGGTTTATATAGAAGATGGATATGGCCATAAATAAAAGTTTTTCTTATAAATTATTTTTAGATGATAAGATCTCCAATAATTGTTGTTTTAGGTCATGTTGGAGCTGGTAAAACTTCTTTATTAGATAAGATTAGAAATACATCTTATGCAAAAAAAGAAGCTGGTGAAATGACCCAACATATTGGGGCTACGGAAGTATCAATTGATATAATTAAGGAAATCTCAAAACCATTATTAAATTTGTTTAAATTTGACTTAAAAATCCCCTCTCTATTATTTATTGATACTCCAGGTCATGAAGTATTTAGTAATTTAAGAAAAAGAGGGGGATCTGTTTCAGATTTAGCAATTATTGTTGTAGATATATTGGATGGTTTTCAGAAACAAACATATGAAGCAATAGAAATATGTAAGCAACTAAAAGTGCCTTTTTTAATTGCATTAAATAAAATAGATAAAATAGATGGATGGAAATCATATGAAAATAAACCATTTTTAGAAAGTATAAAATACCAAGATCAAAAAGTAATAAATAAATTAGAAGAATATACATACAACATTGTGGCTAAATTATATGAATTGGGTTTTGATTCTGATAGATATGATAGAATAAAAGATTTTAGAAGACAGGTTGCGATAGTTCCAGTTTCTTCAAAAACTGGAGAAGGTATTCCAGATTTATTATTATTAATTGCTGGACTTTCTCAAAGATATTTAGAAGAAAAATTAAGAATAAATGTTGAAGGAAATGGAATTGGTGTAATTTTAGAAGTAAAGGAAGAAAAAGGTTTGGGTAGTGTAATAGATATGATATTATATGATGGTAAAATAAAAAAAGGTGATAAAATTGCATTTTTATCAAAAGATGGTATTAAAACAACAAAAGTAAAATTAATATTAAAACCTGTACCTTTAACAGATATTAGATTTGCTGGTAGAAATAAATTTAAAGAAATAGACGTAGCATACGCAGCAAGTGGTGTAAGGATATCTGCGGATGGATTAGATAATGCTCTACCAGGTTCTACAGTTTATGTATATAACGATGAAAAAGAATTAAAGGAAATAGAAAAAAAATTAAAAAAAGATATCGAAAACATAATATTTCAAACTGATAAAGAAGGTATTATTGTTAAAGCAGATACTTTGGGATCTTTAGAAGTATTGGTAAAAATGTTAAAAGATAGGAATATTCCAATAAAAAAAGCAGATATAGGAGATATAAATAAGGAAGATGTAAATATAGCATTATCTATGAAGGAAAAATATCCACAATATTCTGTTATAGTTGGATTTAATATTGGGATAAATAAAAATGATGAAGAATATGTGAAATCTTCAAATATAAATTTAATAATATCAAATGTTATATATGATTTAATTGAAAAAATCGAGAAATATATTAATGATATAAAATATAATAAAGAAAAAATATTAAAAGAATTGCCTCCAGTGGGGAAGATAAGAATATTAAAGGGAAATATATTTAGAAGATCAAATCCCGCAATTGTTGGAATTGAAGTTTTAGGAGGAGAAATAAGGAAGGATGTATATTTAATTAATTTAAATGGAAAAATAATTGGAAAAATTTTAGCAATACAAAAGGAGAAAAAGAATATGGATGTAGCTATAAAAAATGATAAGGTCGCTATATCCATAGATGATGCAATAGTTGGAAGAAATATATTTGAAGATGACATATTATATACCTTTATATCTGAAAATGATTATAGAAAATTTAAGGAAAATAAGGATCTCTTAAGTGATGAACAAAAAGAGATATTAAAAGAAATAGCAGGTATAATGAGAAAAGAAAATCCTGCCTGGGGGCTATAATTTTTTAATTCTATGAAATTTTCTATTATATTCTCTATTCGTGACTTCTAAAACATGAGATGGTTTTGATAATGAAATTATAGAATCTGTATCAAAGAAATCTTTTAATATATTTTCAATACTCTCCTTATCTATATTTATGTTTTGACCGGGCAATCTTGAATAAATTATATTTATTGTAATATCTTTAGGGATTTTAAAAAAATGTAAAGGCTCTAATTTTAATAAATTAAATATATTAAATCTTTTATTTGAGAAAAAAGAGAAAAATAATGGAAAATTATCAATAAAAGTTCTAGGAATAAATCCAAAATAGAACGGATATGATACTTTTAAATTTATGTAAGTATTTATATTCAAATCAAAATCTATTACATTTATTGCATTTGTATCTGGCAAATTTAATATTATTCCATTAAAAAAATTTGGAAATTCATCACTTTGTTCGATATGTAATAATTCCCTCATAATAAATTTAAGATACTTTGTTATATAAAAATTTTCATTAAAAAATAAAAATATTTTCCTTAATTGATATAAAATGGTAAACAAGAGAAAAGAAATTATATTTAAAGTTGTAGTATCAGATCCAAAGACTGGAAAGTCTATTCAGGTGCAAACAAAAGATGAATCTTTAATAGGTAAAAAAATTGGAGATATAATTGATGGATCAATAGTTAATTTAGACGGATATAAATTAAAGATAACTGGAGGTTCTGGATTTGAGGGTGCTCCAATGGTAAGTTATGTTGAAGGAATGAATAAAAAATATGTATGGTGGTATGATAAAAGTAAAAAGGTAAGAGTTAAAAAATTGGTTAGGGGGAATACGATCTCTCCAGAAATTGTGCAAATAAATACTAAAATAGAAGAATATGGAAATAAAGATTTTAATCAACTATATGAAGAATTTAAATCTCAAAAATCTCAATGATAATTTCTTTAGGAATAGAAGCTACTGCTCACACTTATTCAATTGGAATTGTTGATGAGAGCGGGAATATATATTCTAACGAGAGGATAATATATAAAAGCGAGAAAGGAGGGATACATCCAAGAGAGGCTGCAGAATTACATTCAAAGGAGAGTATTAATATTTTAAGAAATTCTGTATGGAAGGCTGGATTTATTTTTAAGAAAATAAATGGCAAATTTTATATTGTAGATGCATTATATGAAATAAAAAATAAATTAGAAGGATCAAAAGAAATATTTTTTGATGAACCATGGAATAGAAGAAGATATATAATATATAATAATATTAGAATATGGATTGAAAATAATAAAATAGTTTCTGATAATAAAGAATTAGAAAATAATTTAAATTCATATATAAATAATTTAAATAATTTTGAAAGAAAAATAAATTTAATTTCATATTCTGCAGGACCTGGTTTATATCCAACATTGGTTCAAGCATATTTTAGCGGTAAATTATTTTCTAAGATATTTAATTCAAATTTAATTGGAGTAAATCATTTAATAGCACATGTAGAAATTGTTAAATTATATAATAAATTTACAGATCCTTTAATTTTGCTAGTTTCGGGAGCTAATACAATGTTATTATCATTTGAAGGAAATAAATACAGAATTGTCGGAGAGACTTTAGATATGGGTGTGGGAAACTTTTTAGATAAGGTTGGCAGATTATTAAATATTGAATTTCCAGCAGGTCCAAAGATTGAAGAATTATCAAAAAAAGGAAAAAATCTAATAAAATTGCCATATTCTGTTAAAGGAATGGATATACAATTGGGGGGAGTATATACATATATAAAAAATCTAATAAAAAAGAAAAATGTTAATATAAATGATTTGGCTTATTCTATTCAAGAATATGTATTTTCAATGTTAGCAGAAATATCTGAGAGAGGATTATCAATATTAGATAAAAAAGAATTTGGATTAACTGGTGGGGTTGCTGTAAATAAAAGATTACAAGAAATTTTATATTTAATGTGTAATGAAAGAAATGTAAAATTTGGAACTGTTCCTCTGGATTTAGGAAATGATAATGGTGCAATGATTGCATGGACTGGAATATTATGGTATAAAAATAATATGAATATAATTGATGGGATTAACCCATACTGGAGACCTGAGGATATTGAATATAAAATTTAAATGTTGTATTGTGAATCATTATATTATAATGGTGGACCAGAACACCTTGCTGGAATTAATAAAATTGAGAAGCAATGCAAGAAGAAAGAATTTGGGAAGTAATACAAAAGCAATAAGGAATTTAAGAAAGAAAATGGCCAGAGAAAATATTGTTGTGAGATGAAAAAGAAACTTTTCTCAGGTCTTCCAATAGATTTAGAGAATACAACAAAGGAAATAGAAAAGGAGTTTCAGAAGATTATTGTAAGGGCTGAAAGAAGAAGTTATGGAAAAATTGTTACAATTTTAGAAGGTATAGATCCGGCTATTGCAAAAGAAACATTGAAAAGTTTAAAACAAAAGTTGGGTTGTGGAGGAACATATAAAGATAATTTAATAGAATTGCAGGGAGATCATAGAGAAAAAATAAAAAAATTATTACTGGATTTGGGTTTTAAGGAAGAGAATATAGAAATATCTAATGAAATTGAATAAATATTTTTTATCTTATGAATTTATTGGATTAAATGTGGAAGTGTATGATTGTAAGATAAAAAGTTTAGCAGGTATTTATGGAGAGATAATAGATGAAACAAAAAATACATTTTATATAAAGAGTAAAGATAAAGTATACATAGTTCCTAAGAGTATATCGAAATTTATTTTTTATTTCAAAGATTATTCAATTTTTTTAGATGGAAAATTAATTAATATGAGGCCGTGGGAAAGATTAAAAGTAAATGTAAAGAAAAAGGTATAAGGTTTATATATTACTAAAATTTTAAATATATTATGAAAATAAAGGCTGTATCCCCCCTGATTGCAACAATTATATTAATCGCCTTAACAGTGGCTTTAGGTGCAATTATAGTTGGATGGGCAAGAAATTATGTTAGTAGTGAAGTCTCAAATCTGGGTGCTCAAGTTCAAATACTACAGGTAGTTTATAATAATTCAAATGGCAATATAGCAATTTTAGTTCAAAATATAGGATCTACGCAATTAGTTGGATATAATCTTTTAGTAGAATTTTCTTCTATTAACGGAAAACGTGAGAAATGTCCTTTGGTTTCAAGTAGTAATGATACAAAATATTTGGCATGTTATATTTATAATATAACAGATTCTTCGTCTACTACTTCATTAATAAATGGTACAATACCTCAAAATTCACTATTTCTAATAAATATGACAGTCAATAAGGATAGTTTTGGAATATCTTCTTTAACCGGTTCTACTATTTATATATATTATTCCAAAAACCAAATATCTGAGGGATATACATTATCGTGATTTACTTTTTAGTAGTTAATTAAAAGAATAAATGACATCTATAAATATTTTTATATGGAAATTAAATCTGCAAAAGCAAGGGTTATTCTAAATTCTAGAGGAGATCCAACATTAGAAATTGAAATAAATGGTTATTCAGAAGCCGCTCCAGAGGGGGCAAGCAAAGGGTCTGGAGAAGTTCCATATTTAGATCCTAAAAAAGCTGCTGAATTGTTCAATAATGAATTGGTAGATTTTCTTAAAACATTTGATATAATAACTTTAGATGATTTAAAAGAATTTGAAAGTGAATTTGAATCAATTGGTGGAATAAAGAGATATGGAGGTAATACATTAATTGCTACTGAATATGCTATATTAAGAGCATGGTCTCATTATGAAGGAAAACCTATTTACAAATTTTTTAATAAAAATCCAAAAATAAATATAAGAATATTGGCAAATGTTGTTGGTGGTGGTGCGCATTCAAGAGGTAGAAGTACAAATATTCAAGAATTCTTAGTTTCTCCAGATACAGATAATTTACCTTTATCCATTTTTATTGCATCCTATATACATAAATTATTGGGGAAGAGATTAGAATTGTTGGATGATAAATTTTTATATGGAAGGAATGATGAAGGTGCATGGACAACATCGCTTGAAGATGAAACAATATTTAATATTATAAAAATGGTTTTTGATGAGGTTAAGATTGATTATAATATAAAAGTTGATCTTGGAATTGATTTTGCTGCAAGTCAATTATATAAAGATAACGCATATAAATATAAAAATAAAGTATTTTCTAGAGAAGATCAAATAAAATATGTAAAATTTCTTATAGATACATATGATTTATTTTATGTTGAAGATCCGTTATATGAAGAAGATTTTGAAGGATTTGCAGAGATAAATAATAGTACGAAAAGCTTAATTGTTGGAGACGATTTAACAGTAACAAATGTAGAAAGAATAAAAAAATCTTTAATATATAAATCAATTAAGGGTGTTATAATAAAACCAAATCAAATAGGTTCTGTTGTTAAGGCATATGAAGTTGTAAAATTCTGTAAAGAAAACGGTCTAGTACCAATATTATCTCATAGATCCGGAGAAACAGAAAGTAATATACTAGCTCATTTAGCAGTTGGATTTGAAGTTCCATTTGTGAAGTTTGGAATTATAAATGGAGAGAGAATTGCAAAATTAAATGAATTAATTAGAATATATGAAAGCTTAAATAAATAACTTGAACCATTTTTTATATTCTTCAGGTACCTCAATTAATCCTAAATTAACTAGTGTATCCAATATTCCCCATATATAATTTTCTAATTCAAATGCTTTTACGAAATCTTTATTTTCATAAAAATATTTCATGTCATTATAATAAGATATAACAAATTTTTCAAACCTGTTATCTAAAAATCTTATGTTTTTAAATATTAATTCTAGTTTTTTATATTCTCTGTCCAGATAATAGAAAAACTCTTCTTCATTTATTCTCATTTATATACCTTATTTAAAAATTTAATAAATGGATCTTAAAGATATATTATCTAAATTCAACGTTGAAGAAATATTATATTTTGAAGAAAATTATGATTTACAATATAAATATTTAAAACTTTTATATAAGAATATAAAAAATCAAAATTTATTTCTAAAGATTATCATAATAAATTCTTTATTAGCATTTCAATTATCATATAAAGGAGAAAAATTTTGGAAAATATTTTCCATATACTTTTCTAAACATAATAATGATGATATATATGATAATTTTCTATCTTTCATAAATTTATATAATAAGAGATATAAGGAAATAAAAATAAAAAGATTAAATAGAATTTATAATTGGATAAAGAATAAAGATTTATTAATTTATAAAGATGATCTAGTTAAGTTTAATTTAGAAATTGCGGAAGTAATGGGACAAAATATTTATGATAAAACAATAGTATTTTCAACAAAAATTTATGGTTATGGATTAAGAATTATTGGATATAAAATAATATTTCCATTTGAAATATTCATACCAATAGATAATAGAATTGGAAAAATTAGTAAAGATAGAAATTATTGGATAAGATTATCAAAAGAAGTAAACATACCATTATTACACATAGATTCTTTAGTATGGATTACTATGGGATTGGATAACGATAAAATAGAAAGAATAAGAAATGAAGAACTTAAAAATAAAATTAAATTATTAAAAAATTATCTAAATAATATTGTTAATAATTAATAGACCATCTGTAATATATAATATATCTCTAGCAATTTTTTCTTCATTTATTATTTTTGAGTCGAAATCCGATCCAATTTTTCCATTTCCAACGAATATTTTTTCAGTTGGAGATAGCAAATATTTGTCATACTTTAATATAAATTCTTCAGATTTCTTTAATAAATATCCTAAATATATTAGTTGATTTAGACCATAAATTTTATTTTTATCACTTAAATCATTAAAATTATATATATACAAATTAATATTACTTTCTAATAATTTTATCTTATTGTCTTTTATTAATAATGTGGCTTGCCAATTCTTTTTATAATCTTTATAATTCAATGATGTTGTTGTTTTATTATTATATTCTAATGTCATCTTTTCCTTTTCCTTTTTTATTGTTACTTTACCTTCTTCTAAAGATAGCTTTATCCCTATACCCAGTATATCCATAAACTATTTATAGAAAATGAGATATAAAAAGATTATTAAAAATTTACTAAGTAATCTATATATATGCCGCCGTAGCTCAGTTGGTAGAGCAGCCGGCTGTTAACCGGCAGGTCGTGGGTTCAAGTCCCACCGGCGGCGTTATTCATTATAATATTTATATAATAGTTCTCTATTTGCTTCTAGTTGTATATTTTTAATATTTAAGTAATCTGCAGCTGATAAAAACTCTGTACCAAAATTTTTTCCAATTTCGTTTAATTTATTTAGTATTTCTCTATAATTTAAAGATCTAGCCATATGATGATCAATTATTATTTTATTAATCTTTGTATTCTCTAGTAATCTTTCAATATTCTTATAAAATATTTCATTATATGAAATATCCCACTTTGTATGATAAAAAGGAGGACCCGATAGTATTATATAATCTGGATTTTTTTCTATTATATAATTCAGTGTAAAATCTGTTAAAATACCTTGTATATCAGATCCAAAAAATAAAGATGAGTTTTTATATTCAATGTATATACCAATAACATAACCTAAAACTGAATTTTCTGCTCCATGAAATAATGGGGGAGAAATTTCTATATATGTATTATTAAATTCAAATACCTTATTATCTCCAATATATATTTCAGATTTATTCTTTAATTTTTCATATACATTTTTTCCTCTATTTTTTTGAGAATTATTTATGTAATTATTAAAATCTTTTATGATTAGTTTTTTATTATATAATATTTTGAAATGTTCTTCTTTTGGGTTTGGACAATGATCCCAATGATAATGTGTAATAATTATTAAATCAACATCCTTTGATAATTCAATTATTTCTTTTCTTTTGTTTTTTAATTCTTCTAATTCAATTTTATGTGGTTTTAGACCATATCTATAAGGAGCAATTGCAATAGAAGGATCTATAAATATTTTAATATTAGTTTTAACAATTGTTGCCATAGATCTTGTTGAAAATGAATCATATGCAACTGGTATTATTATCATTAAAAAATATTAATAAAAAAATTAATAAACAGCTTCTCCAATTTCTTCAAGATACTTTCTTTCATAATATTCAAATGCTCCTGTAATCTTTGATGGATTTAATCCATATAATATAACTTTATTATTGTTATTTATTTCAAACATAAATCCAGAATATTCTTTGTATTTTCCATTTACAATTTCAACAATCTTTCTTGCAAATAGTTCTCCAGATATTTTTGGATAATCTTTTAATTTGCCCCCCATTCCTTCTTCTCCAGTTTTAATAGTATCTGGAAATAGAGCTATAATTCTTCTACCACGGCTATTAAGTATTTGTAGCTCAGCATGTGCTTTAAGAGCAGCTTTTGTTTTTTGATATTCAGGATCCCAATTTCCTCTATAAAATGCAGATATTGATACCATGTAAATTGTATCTAAATAAAGGTTTTTTTCTTCTAATTCTCTATCCATTTTTTCTATAGACTTTACATTTATTTCGTATGAATCGTCAATCATTTTATTTGTATAACTCTTAAATTCGCCAGGATAATCATATAAAATTCCTATATTATAGAATATAGTTACTTTATATCCTTTATCCCCGTATTCTTTTATTTTTTCTATTATCCTTTTTCTATCTTCATCCTTTGTTAAATCTCCAACTACGTAATCATCTATCTTTCCTTCATTTTTCATATCAATTAATACATTTTCTTTTCTTCCATTTCCAACAACAATATATCCATCCTTTTTTAATTCTTCTGCTAATAATTTACCAATACCGCCAGTAGCTCCCAACAAAAATATAACTTCTTTTTTTTCATTATACATCATAATCTTATCAAGACTCATAGTTTATATAAGTTATCAACATATTCTAATATAGCCCCTTTCATTTCTTCTTGTCCCAAATCATTAAAAAATTTTTCAAATGGTTTTTTTACATTTTTATCTACTTTACTTGAATATGCATAGATTACCAGACCATTATTATATAAGAATCCTGTTAAATAATATCCCTTTTCTTCATATTCTTCCATATTTGTTGTATATATTAATTTTGGATATTTTTCATTATTTTCCTTTCTTTTATATTCAAATGAATGAATTTTACAATCCAAATTATTCAATATACATAATTTTTTAAAGAATTCTTCAGAATATTTTGGTATCTTTAATTCTAACACTTTATCATTTGATCTATGTCCAATAATTGTTGTATATGGATTATTTTCATTATCTCTATATATAAAAGATGAAGCAAAACCAGAAATTCTTATTCCATAATTTTCCCATATTCTAAATATCTTGCTTGAAGTTGGTAAATACACAACAAAATCTGTGGCTACAGGTGTGTTTTGTTGTAAGAAATAATAATAAAGTTTTTTTGCAATTCCCTTATTAGAATGATTACCATCAACAACAGTATAAACATTATATAGTATTCCACCTTTATATGTCCAGTGAGATAATCCAGCTATATAATTGTTTATTATGTATAAAAGAATAGTATCTCCTTTATTTATCAAATCTTTTACATATTCTTCTTCATAAATCTTATATGAATTTTCTCCATTTTCTTCAAAATCAAAATAAAATCTATTTTCTTTAATATTTTTTCTAATAAATTCTGTAATATTTTTTATATCATTATAATCTGCTATTCTAATATATTCACCTGTATCCATAACTATTATATAGTTAAGAGAAAGACTTATAAGTATGACAAAGTTATATATATTTTAACATTTTTGCAGTTTTTTCATCCATATAATATGCTTCTATTCCCCTATCTCTTAATCTCTTAGCAAAATATTTAGAGAGTATACCATTTTTACATATTAACAAGTATTTTTTACCTTTTTCAAAATTATACTTAGAAAATTCTTCAGACTTAACAATTATTAGATCTTTTTTATCCGGAATCTTCAAATTGAATTCCTCAATATTTATATTATTAATTTCTCCAATCCTTTCAATTTCTTTATCAAAATCCATATTTAATTTATTTAATTCAGAAATTACTATATCCATTTTTGGTTTTGTTGTTGGATGATCTTCAATTTTACATATTTCTGGTGCCCTTATATCATATACATCAATCTTCTTTGATAACTCCAATATTTCATTTTTATTAAATCCAATTAATGGTCTTAATACTAAAATATCTACAAGACTATCCAATACTTTTAATGAATCAATTGTTTGTGAAGAAACTTGTCCTAAAGATTCTCCAGTAACTATACAATCATAATTATTTTTCTTTGCAAATTTTTCTGCAATTTTATACATTATTGCTTTAAATAATATTTGTCTATATCCTTCCCTTACATTAAACAAATATTCTATATCTAAGTTATATACATATAATTTTGAATTTGGAAAATATTCCTTTAATTTATTATATATATTATATACGTACTGCAAATAAACATCCCCAGCAATGTTAATAAATAAAAAATCTATTTTTAATCCTCTTTTTGAAATAATATATGCGGCTACTGATGAATCAGATCCTCCCGAAAATAATAAAATTCCTTTACCTTCAGATCCTTCTGGTAATCCACCAGGCCCCTCAATTATTTTATCATAAATAAATGTATAATCTTGATGAATTTCTATATATAATATTTTTTCTGGGTTTTTTACATCAACTTTTAATTTATATTTATTTAATATTTCTTCTCCAACAATTTTGCTAACTTCTAAAGATTTATAAGGAAAGCTTTTATCAACCCTCTTTGTAGATATCTTAAATTTATTAATATTTCCAATAAAATTGCTAAAAAATTCTAAAGAATATTTTTTTATATTTTTTATAGATGTCTCAAAATAAATAGCTGGGTATATATTTTTTATTCCTGGAATCTTTCTTAATATGTTTATCCACTCATCTTTATAACCCCATATTATTATTCTACCTCTTCTATTTTCTATTTTATCAAAATTTATTCTATTTTTGATATCATTTATTAATATATCCATCATTTTTTTCTTTATTTTTTCAGATTTTGTCCATATTTCATCAATACCAATCAATATACAATTATACATAATATTTTTATTACGAAAAAATCATTATAATGTTATATGTTAATACTATATTCTAAATATTTACTATACCATAATGATCCAAATCATATAGAAAATAATAGAAGATTATTAGTAATAAAAAAATTAATAAAAAATAATTATAAAAAAATAGGAAAAATAAGAAAAGATATATATAAATACATAAATTATGCACATAGCTGGAAATATATTAGAATGATAAAAAGAATCTGGAAAGATTCCTATAAAAATAATAAAATTATTTATTTAGATTCTGATACATATATATCTCCTTTATCGTTTTATTCTATTCTTAAATCTGTTGAAGGTGTGCTAGAAAGTATAGAAATAAGTGAAAAATATATTTTTATACCCACAAGACCACCAGGTCATCATGTTCCAAAAAATCCATTAAATAGTGATAAAACTCTTGGATTCTGTATATTTAATAATGTTGCAATTGCTGGTATGTATGCTAGGAAAATATACAAAAATGTATTAATTTTTGATATAGATTTGCATCATGGAAATGGAACTCAGGATATAATTGAAAATAAGAAGAATATTTATTATATATCTACTCATGCAAAAAATATATATCCAAATACAGGTTTGGAATCTGGAAATAATTATTTTAATTTTCCATTAGATTTTAATATAGATGATAATTATTATATTAGTTTATTAAATGTCAAAATATTTCCATTAATTGAAGAAATAAATCCAGAAATTGTATTAGTATCTTTGGGATTTGATATGCATAAAAATGACCCATTATCGGTATTTAATATCACATTGAAATCATATGAATATATCTTTAATTATTTAAAAAGGTTCAATAAGGTTGTATATATATTAGAAGGTGGGTATAATAGAGAAGTAATTTATAATGGTATAAATACATTATTAAAAGTATATGGATAAGTTTTATCTAGGGTTTTCAATATCATCATTTCAAACCGAAGGAAATTATAATAATCAAGATTGGTATTATTTTATTAAACAAGGAAAATTACCAGAGATAGATAATGCTTGTAATTTATGGGAAAAATATTTGGATATAATTCCAATATTAATTGATTTAAATGCAAATGCCTTTAGATTTTCAATAGATTGGGCTAGAATATATCCAAATAAAGATAAGATAGATTATCATAGTATGAAAAGATATGTAGAATTTACAGATAAATTGATAAAGAATAATATAGAACCGTTTATAACTTTATGGCATTATGTTAATCCTCTATGGTTTTATAATTTGGGGGGATGGGAAAATAAAGAAAATATAGAATACTTTGTTGATTATTCATACTTTATAATTGATAAATTTTCAAAATTAGGGGTTAAGTATTTTATATCATTCAATGAACCTTGGATATATATATTATCCTCTTATGTTTTTGGTAAATGGCCCCCATTTAAAAAAGTAAATACAATTGAAGATTTGAAGAATGTAATAGTAATATTAGATAATATATTTTATGCAAATAAAGAATTATATAAAATAACTAAAGAATTTAATGTTTATTTGATATATACAGAAAATTTATCGTTATTAAAACTACCTTTTAACTTTTTATTAAAGGATATAATAAGTTCAAATATTCATTTGCTATTTCCAAAGGAAATAGATTTCTATGGAATAAACTATTATGGTGTATTTAAAAGCTTAAAAGATATAGATGAAAGAAAACCATCTTTTAGCGTATCTGTATTAGATAGTATTTTAAAGAATTTGGACAAACCAATATTTGTAACAGAAAATGGAATAAATACTGAAGATGAATTCTTAAGGGTTAGAATTATTAAAAAATATCTGCATTATTTTGTAAAAAATAGAAAAAAATATAATATAAAAGGATATTTTATTTGGTCTTTAATGGATAATTATGAGTGGGATTTTGGATATAATGCAAAATTTGGGATATTAAATAGAAATTTATCAAAGAAAGATTCTTATTATGAGATAAAAGAAATATATAAAAGATTAAATCAGAAGCTTAATATATCCAAGTAAAGGTATTCTTAGTATTCCAATCCCAATAATTCTATTTGGATCCATATTATTTTCACCTTCAAATATTATTGGTCCGGGATTATTATCACCCATAATGATAAAGTTACCATTATTATAACCAACTATCCTATGAAAGATATATTCACCTTTATATAATGAAGTTCCCTTATATAAAATCAAATCGCCCGGTTTTAAATATTGTGTATCAATAGGTAAAATTATTACTATATCTCCAACATATAACCCATTTGGATATGGAAATTGAAAAAATTCTTGTTGTGTAATATTATATTGTTCATATTTTTGAAAATTAAAATTATGATGTTCCATACTTGGAGATACTATTACAGAAAATAATGGGGGATAAACCAACTGAATAATAAAATATACAATAAATATAAATATTATAAATAGTACATCGCTCAAATAATCATCCCCGAAAAATATTCTTACTATAATTTTTTTTATTTTTTTAATCATATACTCTCCATGTATATCCGCATTTTACACATCTATAAAATTTTGTTTCACCTTCATCTCCAGCTCTTGTTTGAATAGACCAGAAATATGCTCCTTTATTTCCGCATTTTGGGCATAAGACTTCGTCATCAATTGGATATAATTTATAATCTTCCTCCATGATTTTAATTTCTGAAGATTTATTTATATTTTCTTTGAGCAATAAAGAATTTTCATCTTTTATTTTTTCTTTATATCCACAATTTGGACATACTAAGTGGTTACTTTCTTTTTTCATTAAGCTCCCACATTTGGGACAAAATTTCATAAAAATATTTTATATTGCAGAAATATTTATAAATTTTCTACCTTTTTATTTATATCTAAAAATATTTTAAGTAAGGTAATAAGGAATATAGCAATTGATATATTTATTTCAAATGAAAAATTATTTATAATATTCTCCAATTTATAATTGATAGTTTGGTTATATTGATTTAAATATTCATTTATTGTTGAATTTAAGTTATTTAAGAATGTTTGATTTACATATGGTAAACTATTATATAATATATACGCCCCATTTGTATCACCCACACTCTCTAAAATACTTATTGCTGTTTCATAACCACCAATATATGTATTCAACAATTGATATCCATATATTTGGTATATATCATATATGTATGAAGAATAAAGAGTTTCTAACTTACTATGAATAAATCGATTTACTATATTAATAAATATTGAATTATTTAGAACAACTAACAAAATCGATAAAAAATAAGCTATCATCGCAAAAAAAGAGTATTCTATTTTTATTATTTTAAATATAAAGAACATCGAGATCGTTAAATATATATTTATAAAATTATTGAATAATAAAAGACCAATAACATAATATATAATTCCAATAATTAAATAGAAGATTTTATTTTCTATTTCTCTTGAAAAATACGTTCCTAAATAAAATGTTATTAAAAATGATAATAAACTAATTGATAATATAAATAAAAGACTATGGTTTGCTGTTGAGAATAATAAATTATTTACCAAATCTAAAGAATATATATAAAAAAAGTATAAAGCTATAGAAGATTCTATATACAAAATTAATGATAATATATAATTTTTAATCATAAAATAGTTTTTTTAGTAAAATTTTTAAAGATGTTTTAATAAGTTATGTAGAATGGATTTATATCCAATAATTTTGGGAATAATTCAAGGTATAAGTGAATGGTTGCCAATAAGTAGTAAAACAGAAATTTTAATAGCTTCACATTATTTACTTAATATTAGCCCATCAATTGGATATACATTTGGATTGTTTATGGAAATTGGAACTGTATTATCTGCTTTATTATACTTTAAGAAAGATATATATCAAATATTAAAAGATAAGAAGATGTTATATTATATAATTATTGCAATAATTTTTACAGGATTGGTTGGTGCTCCTTTATATATAATTTCTAATAGATTATTAGAAAATGTATATAATCCATCTATACCAATGATAATTTTGGGATTAATACTTATTTTAGATGGTATCTATATATATTATACAAGGAATAAGATAAAAATAAAAGATAAGAAAGATCTTAATTTAAGAGATATAATTATTATTGGAACTGCACAAGGGTTGTCAGCTTTGCCTGGTGTTAGCAGATCTGGAATTACAGTATCTACTATGTTATTAATGGAATATGATCCAAAATTTGCTTTTTCACTTTCATATATTTTATATATACCAGCAGCTATTGGAGCATTTTTTTTAACTATATTAGCTTCTAAATCTAACATTATTTATATAGAGTCTACTATTGGATATTATGGAATTCTAACTGCAATGGTTGTTTCGTTTATAGTTGGCTATTTAACTATTGATATCTTAATGAGATTAGCAAAGAGTAAAAAGGTATACTATATTAATTTTATACTTGGTAGTATAGCAATAATAGTTAATTTGGCAGGTTTAATATATGGTTAATAAATAATTTTATATATTTAAAATTAAAACATAATATACATGGATTGGAAAAAGCTTTTACTAGGTATGTTAACTATACCAATTATTTTAGAGATTTATGCACAACAGCCAATAGTTGGATATCCAACAGTAATAAGTAATCAAATTAATATATCTAATCCAAATAGCTATGCAGTATACGAAATAGATATATACAATCCCACAAATTATACATATTATTATTATGTTTCTCCATTATCTTCCCAATGGTTATTTATAGTAGGAGAAAATAACACTATGGTTTCTGGATATTTATATTCTAATCAATTGAAGAACATAAAAATATATATGAGACCTTTAGGTTTCGTTAATCAAATACCCGAAATCGTTTTATATTTGTATAATATAAATGTTACCTCTGAGCGTTATTCTTATGTAATACAATTTACTCCAATACTATATTATAATCAACCAACCACAACAAATTTAACCACTACTTTACCTTTACCATTATCGATAAGCTTTGAATTATCTAGTTCAACAGTAACACAAAATAGCTTTATATATTTAATAGGAATAATAAATAACCCAAATAATTATAGTCAAAATTTAATAATTAACATAACCTCAGATATTGATTTTTCAGCATTTTATAATGAAACATTGAATCCGGGAGTAAATATATATCAAATTCCAATATTTATATCGAGTAATGTTTCTATAGGAGATCATCAATTGATAATATATGCAAATAACAATATATATTATCTAAATTTTACAGTTTTTCAGCTAAATACAACTCCAATAGTAGAAATAACTAAAGAAGGATTAAAATATATAATAAATATAACAAATCCACATAATTATCCAATTAATTATACGTACTATTTGCAAAATTACTATGGAATATTTTCTACATTCTATCCAAATCAATATTATATTAATAATATAAATGGATCAGAATATGCTGTATATGATATATTCTTATTACCAGGGCAGTCTTATATAATATATGAAGATTTCAATTACTTACTGTTAGCTGAGATAATAATTGCAGTATTAATAATATTATTCATAATATTCTATGTATTATTTAGGGATAATGTGGTAATATCAAAAGAGATATTGAAAATAGATTTAGATAAAGAAACAATAGATATAACAATAAATATAAAAAATAAAAGCATATTTCCATTAAATCAAATTAAATTAATAGATAGAGTAAATGGACTAATAAAAATAAAAGAATATAAGATTGTAGAACCATCTTCTATTTATAAAGTAGATAATAACTATAACTTAAACTGGAAATTTGATAATATAAGAAGAAATGAAGAAATAGTTGTTTCTTATACGTTGGAAGTAAAAGATCTAAAAGAATATAAAAATATAGAGTTACCAAGAGCAGAATTAAGATATAGGTATTTAATTTGGGATAGAGTTAAATATTCTAATGGCCTAATTATAAGGATTACAAAATAATTTTTACTTTTTGGTTAATCTTTAACCTTTTATTTTCAGGTATATATTATCTATATTATGGATGATCTAAGGACCGGTTATCAAATTACATGGTGTCCTGGATGCACAAACTTTGGTATATATACAGCAATAATTTCTACTCTAAGAGAATTGGAATCTGAAGGAAAAATTGATAGAAAGAAAGTTGTATTTACATCTGGAATTGGGTGTGCAGGAAAGATACATAATTATTTAAATTTAAGTTCTTTTAGTGGATTACATGGAAGAGCATTACCATTGGGGGTTGGAATAAAAATGGGAAATCCAGAATTAACCGTTTTAGTATTTCAAGGAGATGGAGATACATATAATGAAGGAATTGATCATTTTATTTCTTCATGTAAAGAAAATGCAGATGTAAAGTTATTTGTTCATAATAATCAAGTATTTGCATTAACAACCGCCCAACATACATTTACAACTGAAGAAGGATATTATTCAAAATCGCTTGGTATGAAAGTATTTGCAAAACCATTGAACCCCATTGCATTAGCATTAATATCTGGTGCCACATTTGTTGCTAGAGGATATGCATTATGGATAGATCATTTAAAATATATAATGAAAGAAGCAATATTACACAAAGGATTTGCATTCGTGGATATAATTCAACCATGTACTGTTCAGCATGATACAAGAAAATATTATGAAACACACATGTATAAATTAGAAGATGTAGGACACAATCCAACAAATTTTGATGAGGCATTAAAAAAAGCTTTGGAATATGATTATACATTAAAGGAAGATGCAAAAATTCCCATTGGCATATTTTATAAGGAATCAAGAATTACTTTACATGAGGGATTGAAAGTACAGCCATTTTATAAAATAACTAAAGAATTAAATTTAGATATTTTAAGTCAGATAACCGTATAAAAATTTTTTACAATATATATTTTTATGTATACATATGAATTTGATGTAAGTGATATAAAAGTAAATGAACTTGAAAAATTATTGAAAGAGAGAAATATAAAATATAATAAAAATAAAAATAAAATAATTGTTTATTATGAAGATTTTTATTTCTTATATAAATTTGATAAATTTATAAAAGGATTAAAAGCAGGCTTTGATATTAAAAAATTATTAAATATATTGGATAATGATTGGGATATATTGGAAATTGATTTAAAATTGATATTTGAAAAGAAAATAAACCATATAATTAGAATAAAGGGAAGGATTATTGGAGAAGAAGGAAAAATATTGGAAGAATTAAAAAAGAGGACGAATGCTGATATAATTATTAAAGATAAATATATATACATACTTGGAGATAATGTTTCTTTACAATCAGCATATGAAGGAATAAAAAGGATAATAAAAGGGGAAAAACACGGTACAGTATTTAATTATTTGGATAAATATATAAAAGATTTAAAAAATAAGGATAAAGAATTTGCAAGATATATCAAATAATATTTTAAAATATTAAAATAAATATTTTTTAAATGAAAGAAAAAAGTAAACAAAATATTCAGGAAATTGAACTATATAAAAAATTTAAAAGAATATCTGTAGCAGAATTTTTTGAGAGAAATAGACATCTATTAGGATTTGATAGTCCTAGGAAAGCGCTATTAATTGCAGTTAAAGAATATGTAGATAATTCATTAGATGCATGTGAGGAATATAAAATACTACCAGATATAAAGGTTGAAATAAGTAAAATAGAAAATGATATTTATAAAATATCCGTAGAAGATAATGGACCTGGTATACCATATGAAAGTGTTCCAGAAATATTTGGTAGTTTTTTATTTGGTTCTAAGTTTCATAGATTCATATCTACAAGAGGAAAACAAGGTATTGGGGCTTCAGCAGTTACTTTATATTCACAACTTACAACAAAAGAACCTGTAGAAATTATTACGAAAATAAAAAATAAAGAAAAGGGGATAAGGTATAAAATAAAGATTGATGTAAAAACAAATACTCCGATAATTGTAGAAAAGGAAGAAATTGAAATAAAAAAAGAGAGTGGGACAATTGTAAAGGCAAAAATAGTAGGTCAATATGTAAAAGGTAAACAATCTGTCGACGAATATATTAGATTAACTGCACTAATAAACCCACATACTAATATAACTTATAAAAATCCAGATGGAGAAAAATTTGTTTATAAAAGAATAATAAATGATATACCGGAGCTAAAGGAAGTAAGACCCCATCCTTATGGTATTGAGATAGGGTATTTTGAAAGATTAATAAAAGAAACAAATGAAAAAACATTATTAAGTTTTTTAACTAAAACATTTTCATCTGTAGGACAAAATACTGCAATGGAAATACTAAAGAAAGCAAAATTAGATCCAAATACAGATCCAAAGAATTTAGATGACGATCAGATTATAAAATTATATAATGCATTACAAAATGCAAAATTAAGAGCAATACCGTCAAAATATATTGTAACACTTGGTAGAGATATTATATTAAAGAGTATGGAAAACATACTTAAGCCAGAATATATGGTTGCGATAAAAAGAAAACCAAAATTATACAGAGGTATACCATTTATAGTAGAAGTTGGAATTGCATATGGTGGAGAAATAACAGAATTTCAATATTATAGATTTGCAAATAGAGTACCATTATTATATAAACCAGGAGAAGATGCAATAACACATGCTTTAAAGGAAATTAATTGGAAACATTATGGATTTGAAGTTGAAGGGGAATTTCCGAAGGATCCAATGGCAATATTGGTTCATGTTGCATCTGTTTGGTTACCATTTACTTCAGAATCAAAAGAAGCAATTGCACCATATGATGAAATAGTAAAGGAAATTGAATTAGGAATTAAAAATGTATTAAGAGAACTATCAGTATATATTAAGAAAAAGAGAGCTTTAGAAACGATTGGTGATAAATATAAAAATTTATATGGATATGGATTAGAAGTTATAGATTCATTAAGTTCTATATTGGATATTGAAAAAGAAAATGTAGAAAAAAGAGTAAAGGAAAGGATAAAGAAAGAATTGGTAAATGATATATATGAAATATTAAAATCTGTTAAGGAAGTAAAAAATTTATTAAAAGAAGGAAAGGATGACAAAGCAATAGCTTTGATTAAAAATATGTTAAAAGATACGGTAAAAATTAATCTACTAAGTGAAAAAGAATTGGAAAACATAATAATAGAAGTAATAAATGACGTTAAAAAGAATAAGTTGAGCTTATTAAATTAACTTATAATAAAATAAAATGGTCCAATATATAGAAAAATTATCTAAAGAGGAAGTTTTAAATAGAATAAAAAAGCTGGCTGAAGAAATTTATAATGAATTTCAATCTGGAAATCCATCAATAAAGCTTGCTGTAAGGGGTAATATAAAAAATATTGAATATGATGAAAAAAGGGATATAATCACTTTAAAAGAGAAAATAGGATCTAGAGAGTTCTTTAATTTAGGTCATGTGCGAAGATTCATGCAAACATTATTGGTTGCTTCTTTAGCAAAAAAATTAGTAGAAAAGGATAAAACTGCAAGCTTGAGAGAAGTTTATTATCAGTTAAAACATACAATACCTATATTAAATGTAAATACAATAGAAGAACAGGAAGAATCTGATGCTGTAATCGAAGATTTAGAAAGAGCAATAAAAGCAATAAGAGAACAATTTCATATAAAGGCTGAAGGTAGGGGTGCAATATACGGAGATATATATTTAAGGGATAAAAAGAGAGGTGATGAATGGAATTGTTCAAGGTTGGGAAGGGGTGGATGGAGTATACCATCAACAATTGAAGATCTTGAAATTGGAGATGTAAATGCTGATTTTGTTTTAGTGGTTGAGAAAGAAGCCATGTTTGATAGGTTAATTGAAGAAAGATTTCCAGAAAAAAATGGTGCAATACTAATTACTAGTAAAGGTCAACCTCCAAGAGGTGTTAGAAGATTGATTCATAGATTAAGAAAAGAAAAAAATTTACCAGTTTATGTATTTACAGATGGAGATCCATGGGGATTTTATATATATTCTGTAATCAAAAGAGGGTCTATGAATTTATCACAATTTTCTGAATTATTAGCTACTCCAGATGTTAAGTTTATAGGAATGACAATTGATGACGTAGATGAATATGATTTAAGAAAAAAAGGAGCAGTAATAAAACTAAATCAAAGAGATATAAAAAGAATAAATGAAATTGCAAATTATCCTTGGTTTAAAAAGTCTAAAGATTGGCAAAGACAATTTAGAAAAATGTTAGATTATGGAATAAAGGTCGAACAAGATGCATTAGCGGCAAATTCATTAGAATTCGTTGCAGAAAAATATTTACCAGATAAATTACAACATCCAGAAAAAATATTAAGTTAATGTATAAATTTTATTTTTGGTTCTCTTTTTTCAGATAATTTTGATAATATATTTTTTAATAATTCATCATCTATCTTTTTTATTTTACCAGTTTGTATATATTGATATAAAATTAAAATAACTTGAATAAATTTTTCTGGATATACAGCTTTTATATTTGATAATCTATCAATTGCTTCTTTCGTAAGAAATGGTAATATTGATTTATACATTTCTTCTATTTCTTTTAGTCTTCTATTATCTTTGCTCATAATTGAATATTTTTAAGACAAAGTTTTTAAGCAAAATTAAGATATTTTTGATATGGAAGAATACAGCAATATGAGACAATGGGGGATATTTTTTATACTATTATTAGTGTCATTTTTGTTAGTAAAATTTTTTGGAATATTTGGAATAGTATCTGGAATAATTTTATTATTATATACATTGAGTGGAATAAGAATAATATATAATTATGAAAAAGCAGTAATTTTTACATTAGGATATTATTCAGGAATCCTTTCTGGAGGTTTAATATACATTTTACCAGGTTTTCAAAAATTGGTTAAAGTAGATATGAGGATTATAAATTATGAATTGCCCGAACAAGTTTTATTGTCTGCAGATAATATAAATATTACTGTAAAGGGTACCGTATTTTATAGAATAGTAGATCCTGGAAAAGTTATTATGAATATAAGAGAGTTAGATAAGGCAATATTAAACTATGCACAAGCAAAATTAAGAGATATATTTGGAAAATATAATTTAAATGATATATTACATAAAAGAGAAGAAATTGGAATAGAATTAAGAGATATGATTCAAAAAGAAATTGGGGAATGGGGGGTAGATATTATAGCAATAAAAATACAAGATATAATTGTTCCTCAAGAAATACTATCTGCATTGACTCAAAGAGCAATTGCTGAAAGGTTGGCACAGGCAAAGGTTATAGAATCACAAGGTGAATTACAAGCTGCAGAAAACTATAAAAAAGCTGCAGAAATATTATCCGAAAGCGATTATGGTATAGTATTAAGGTTTTTAGAAATGTTAAGAAGTAGTCAAAATACAAAAATAATTGTAGTACCGCCAGAAATATTTGATTTATTTAAGAAACATAATAAGTAGAGTACTTTTTTATTAAAATATAAATATTTTTATACATAATAACAAATAAAACCATTGAATAAATTAAAATAAAGATTTTATATTCCCAAAATTGTGCTATAAAAAATGAGAAAATTTTTAGTATATTGATTATAAAATAGAAAAAATTTAACATATTAAATATCTTATAGAATTTTAAAATTTTCAAAAATGATAAGATCTTGTATAAATCTTTGTAAATTAAATAATAAATTAGAAAATATAAAAAAGATGCAAATAAAAATAAAATATTGTATATTATAAGAGAATGCGAAAATAATAATAAAAAGTTTATTAAAACATAAACTAATAGTAATGTAATTATTTTTGAATTATATATAAAATTTAAATACATTATTATAGATATTAAAAATAAAGAAATTGGAATTAATAAGAAAATAATATTATATAAATTATTAGATAATAGTATTGGATTATAATAAATAATTAAATATAGAATAAGACTAATGGAATTATAATATATAGAAAAAAGAGAAAAATATAGTAAATTATTAAATCTTTCAATATTTTTCTCCATACCAATATCCTTTATATGTTTCTTTTGATTCTTTTTCCAATTTAATAAATATCAATTGTATCCATGCCTCATTTATATTTATTTTAGCATTAATTGGAAAATAATATGTTTGAGTAAATTCTCCTTTATATCCAGGATCAAATAATGCGCTTTCAAACTTTAATATTCCCAATCTATTAAATGTAGACCTTGGTAATGCTATTGCAATCATATCATTTGGAATTTCAACTTCAGGAAATACTACATAATATAATCCTTTATTTAATACCCAGTAATTATTTTTTGGTTTTATTTCAATAAATGCATCAGGAATTTTTTTAAATGAATTTTCTAATAAATCTTCATAATCTAAATTATAATTAAATATATATCCTCTTCTATCGCTATCAATTAATATATATTTTATTCTTTTAATAGGTATTTTATATATTTTTTTAGGTTTTATGTCAATTCCTGCAGGATTTACTTTTACATATTCTTTTACAAATTTTTTTGCATCTTCTCCATTTATAACACTCATATAAATATATTGAATATTTGTTATTTATGAATATAGAAGAATATAGAGATTATATAATAGATTTATATAAGAAATTTATACCAGTTAAATCTATTGGACCGGAAAATAATGGAGGGGGTGAATGGGAAAGAGCAAAAATATTATATAATATTGTAAGAGATTTATTTGATGAAATTAAAATAATTGAAGCACCTGATGAAAGAATAAAAGAAAAATCAAGACCAAATATTATTGCAATAAAATATGGAAAAAATAGAGAAAAAACATTTTGGATAATTGCACATATTGATACTGTACCAGAAGGAAGTTTAAATCTATGGAAATACGATCCATTTAATGTTACAATTGAAGGTAATAAAATATATGGAAGAGGGGTTTTAGATAATGGAAATGGAATTGTTTTAGGAATATTATTGGCAAAATATTTTAAGGATAATAATATTTTGCCTAAATATAATTATGGGTTAATATTGGCTTCAGATGAAGAAACTGGAAGTAAATATGGATTAAAATATATTTTAGAAAAAGAGCCTGATTTATTTAAAAAGGATGATTGGATTTTGGTACCTGATGCAGGAAGTTCTGATGGGTTAGATATTGAAGTTGCTGAAAAAGGAATATTATGGATAAAATTCAAGGTTATTGGAAAACAGGCACATGCGAGTACTCCTGATTTAGGTATTAATTCAACAAAACTAGGATCTATATTAATTTTACAATTATATGATTCTTTACATGAAAAATATGATAAAGAAAATAAATTATTTAATCCTTCCAAAAGTACATTTGAACCAACAAAGGTTGAAAAAAATGTAGATAATGTAAATACAATACCTGGGGAATTTACATTTTATTATGATTGTAGAATATTACCAGATTATAATTTAGATGAAGTATATCAAACGATAGAATATATATGTAAAGAATTTGAAAGAAATTATAATTGTAAAATTGATATTGAAATTGTAAATAAAGATTATCCATCAATATTAGAAAATATTGATAATAATGAATTTTTAAATAAATTAAAAGAAGCAATTAAAAAATATAAAAATAATGAACCAAGATTGGTAGGAATTGGAGGAGGAACATATGCAAAATATTTAAGAGAAAAAGGTTTGAATTCAATTGTATGGAGTACATATAACGAAAGTGCGCATATGCCAAATGAATATATAAATATAAATGATATAATAAATGATGCAAAAATATTGTTAGAAATTCTTAAACCTTAATTTCATATTAAAATAATGGTTGGTATATTTGATCTTGCAAAATTAATGACTGGTTTTAATTTATTTAAGAAAGTACCTCAGGAAAATATAGAATATTCAAAGGAATTGATAGAAAATGCTAAGAAAAACTTATCAGATTCATATGATTTATATAATAAGAAAAATTATAATTTGGCAATATATTATTTAGAACAATCACTATATTTTTCTTTAAAAAGTTTAGTATTATTATTCCAAATGGTAAAATTAAAGGATGTAAAAGATAAAAATTATAATTCATTTGAAGATTTTGTAAATAAAAACAAGATATTTGATAAATTAAAGAAAATAGTTAACCAGAATTCTACAATGTATGAAATACTATTATCTGAAGAAAATAAGAAAAAATTTAAGGAAGATTATGAAAAATATAAAAAAGAAGTAGATGAATTTTTGAAAAAATTAAAAGATAAAAATGAAAGAAAAAAGATTGTTAGATATAATGAAAATGATTTAAATAATTTATTTTCAATTAATGAATTAGTTAATAAGTATCAAATGTCTGAAGAAGTTATTGAGAGTTTAATTAATTTTGCTATGAATTTATTTAGTAGAATGGGTGGAAAAATGAGTAATGTATTAAATACAGGAATGGCTAGAAGTTTAATTAAAAGAGAATTAGAAAAAAATAAAGATACATTAAATATATTTGGAAATATATTAATACTGACTGGAATATTAATGCTACATGAAAGATCAACAAAAGAGTATGATAAAGATTTAGATTTCTCTCCAGATAATTATACTCAAGATTTAGGAGTTGTAAAATTATATAATAAAATGTATGATATGGTTAATGGATTAATTAAATTTAATGAAAACTTTGTAAATGTATTGGAAAATAAAGATAATTTAAAGCTATTTTAGATTAATTTTTATTACTTTGTTTGGATCAAAAATTTTGTTGTTATATTTTAGAAAATTCATAAAGTAATTTTCAATTGTTTTATAATCATAATAAATTATTAAATGATATCCTGGCCTTATTTTTCTTCTCATTTTATATAAATATACATAATCATAGTATAGAGATAATTTTTTTATCATTTTTATTAAGTATCCTGGATGATATGGAATAATTAAAAATAGTAGATTTTTATCTAAATATAATTGTGGCGGTATTAAAATATCTTTTAAGTGAGTATGTAAAATTCTTTCAGAATCTCTTATTGTATTAAATTTTATCCAGGTAGCTAATAATTTATGTAAAAAATAATCTTTAAAATATATTTTAAATAATCTATTTATATATTTTAACCCTTTTGCATATTTTCTTTCTCTTTTTGGTCTTTCTT
>JAPYVP010000026.1 GCA_028276785.1 Candidatus Nanopusillus sp.
AGATCAGAGATGAACTAATTGAAGCTATAAATAGAGGATTATTTATATAATCTTTTTATAACCATATCCATAAAACTTATGACCTTTGCTAACATAGATGTAATATATGGTAACTATAGATGAAATATCTACATGGGTACGCAGAGCTATTTTAGTTATACTTTATCTAAATAAGGGAGAAATATCAAAACAAAAACTTAATGAGCTACTTTATTTAATTTATAAAGAGCTTAATAACATAGACCCTTTAGAAGATTTAGACTTTTATATTAATATGAAAACAAAAGAAATTGAAATATATACTCCTAAAATGGAGTTCAGCCTTGATAATACACTTAAGAATATGGATTCATATGGACTTATAAATGTCTATAAAGAAAATATTTATCTTACAGATTATGGTTATAAAGCTGCAAAAGCTATTATGAATGATCCTGAATTTAAAGATGAGGTAGAAACTACTTTGAGAATTACAGCCCAATTTAAAGATATGTCTGAAGAAGGGCTAATTAATTTGATTTTAGAAAATTTAAAACATAGCTAAAATATCTTTTTTGTTATATTTTTCTAATCTATTACCTAAAAATGCCTATATTTCAACATCAACATTAATTTCTGGTATAGAAAATATAGGTGATGTTGAAATAATAAAAAGGAAAGATGGAACCTATCTCATAAAAATTAAAAGTGTAGATTCAACAATTATTGATTATATAAATGGATACTATGATATTTTAGTTAAAAGAATACCACTATATAATATTGCTGAAGTAATTAAAAGAGAAGGATTTAAAAAATAAACTTTATAAGAGGGTTATAACTTTTGTTAGAATTAAAAGCTTAATTATTTATTGTTTTCTTATTTTTTCCATTAATTCATTTTGCCATTTCTCATTATTTGCAAATTCCTTTAATATTAAATATCTTAATAAGTATTTATTAATGTTCCAATTTTCAGCTATTTCATCTAATTTTGTTAATATATATTTATATTCTGCATAATCTTTTTCATATGCAATCCAAATTGTTAATTTATCCATTTTTTAATTCGATATTATAGTTAAAACCATTTTATATTTTTCCAACATTAACATTAAGCCCTGATTCCTTACTTGAAATAACTGCTAAAATAGAAAATATCATATCAAATGTTATCATAAATAAATATACTTGTGGTATGACTAATATCATATTTATTAGTATCATATTTGTTGGGTATATTGTCAGGAATAAAATACTATATACTAATATTATAGATAATATAAATTGTACAATATCTAATAATTTTATAGCAATCTTTTCCCAATTATTAATATTTAAATTTTCAATTTCTTTTGTTAATGGTGATACAAATCTTTCACTTTCCATAAATAGAATTGCTATACCTAATAGAATAGAAACATTAAGGCTAATAATTGCGAATAATGATAATGTTGCTGTTATTATAGAAGAATATACAATAGCTAACATTGGAATTATTGAAACTATTAATATTTTTGATATTCCTCTTATTATATAAGTAGAAATTTTAGATACTTCTTTCTTTGATAATCTAATGTATATTGTAGTGATTATATAAAGTGCTGTTATAATTAATAAAAAAGATACCTGTTTAGTAAATGTATTTAATAGATTTATTGGATTCACATTTTTCCAACATTAGTATTTTCTTCTTTTACCTTTTTTGTCGATTTATAAAATTCTATAAAGAATGATAATATAAGAACAAATGCTCCAATTAATGCTATTATAGATAATGGATAAAGTAGTTCATATATTTTTAATTGTATTGCAACCCAATTAGCTAATACAATTATAAATGCAAATGCTAATATGATAATTGGAAAATTTTTTATATATTCCATTTTATATTTTTTCAACATTTACATTTGTTTCTAATTGAGCCTTTAATATATCTATTTCATTCAATAAATCTTTTACTTTTGCTAATTTTTGATCTATATCAAATATTAATTCATATATCTGCCTTTGTCTTTCATCTATTTTGTAAAAAAACCAGGCTATGGTCTCATATGGGGGTTCTTCAGTCATCATAATTTTTTTAAGTATATAATAAAGTAAGCCCAATGCTATTAAAGATGGTGTTATTAAAATTAATTCAATTATTATAAGTGCATCATTTGGTATGGGTTTAAATATCTGATTAAGAAATTCAAAAACAGATCCTTGTTTAATCATTGGGACTAATACAAAATTATAAATTACGAATACCATAGCAAAATATGAACTAAAAAGTATATATATCATAAATAAATCTATAAGGAATCTTGTACTTATATCTTCTCTAAATTTCTTATTCATTTCTAATTTTTTTCCTAATTTATCAAGAATTAGGTATATTAACATAAAAAATAATATAGCTGATATACTTATTATGTATTCATGAGTGGATAGTTTTGGCAATATTTCTGTAGAGTGTATTTTTTCAATAAGACTTGAATTAAATGCAGTCGGCGAGAATAAAGGAAATATATACATTAATGAGAATGAAATAAGAGATGTGATAAATATAATAAATAATATAAAAGCTTCATTCATTATTATATTCAGAATTTAAATAAATTTGAGCCATAACAAAACCTTTTATTGCTATTAATTCAGCTTGTAAATTTTCTATTTTATCGGCAATTTCATATAATTTTTTAACATTATCTTTATTATTCATAAGCTCATCTTTTAATTTTGGTAAATTTTGTATTATATAATCTATCTTTTGATTTATCTCATCATAATTATTTGGAATTTTACTTTTCATATAAAATTATATGTCGTATAAATTTATAAATTTTAAAATAAATTATTGTATAAAAGGAATTAAATAAGGATGGATCCGATATGGATGCCATATTCTTTTTGTTTTTGCATGTCTTAAAAAGGAATGGTTTTTAAATTTCGAACTCAAAAAATATTATATGGAAGATAAGATTCTAACAATTATATTAAATATAGAACATATATGCGATACTAATAAAGCATATATACTTTCATTAATATTTCTGATAGCTATTTTTGGAATTCCTGGTATTTTAATACCCTTTCTTAATTATCCTTATATAATATTTGAAGAAATTATAGTGAGTAGTATCTTAATAGATATTGCTCTATGAGATATCGTCTTTTTTAGTAAATAAGTTTAAAAACCTTTAGATCATAAATATGAAATGGATAAAGAAGATATAGATAAAAATTTAGAATTTGTTTTCTATATACTATTAGGAATTTTAGGGGAATTGGCTAGTATAATAGTAGCGGGACTTATAGCATATGCAATTGGTTATAAAAGATTAAAAAGGCTAATTGGTGGTCTTATTATAGGTAGATTAATATATGGTGCAATTTATGCTTCTGTATTATATAATTTATCTCCTATAGTATATATTGAATTATCATCTGTTGTAGGTATTATAGCATTGGGAATAGCTTATAAGATCCATAAAGATAGATCAAAAAGTGATGGATAATCAAAATCTAGATGATCAACAGGGATTCTGTCCTTTAGATCTGGCATTATTATTCTTCATGGGTTCTATTAGTTTTCCATTTTTTCTTATTTTAGTTGGTGATTTGTTAACTTATGGACCTTACATATTTAATCATATAAAAGATATAATAGCCACAGGAGTTATTTTAGGAGATGACCTTTGTATACTTGAGGGGCTTTTAGAAATGAAAGAGCTTTTAAAAAAAAACAAATAGATAAAGAAGAAGTAGATGCAGCATCTCTTATAATAGGTCTCTTTGTAGTATTATTAAATACACCACTTATATTTGCTATAATCTTATTTTTCTCATATTATTTACCAACTTATTTACAAGAAATATTTGTTAGTGGAGGTACTTTAGCAATTTTACTAATTATGATATACATTGTTATAAAAATATATAAGTTTCCAACTAAGGATATAAATAATGAACCAAAAGACAAAAGAAAAAATTAGGCAATAATTTTTGAAATATTCATGTTTACTTTATTGCAGCAATTTATTTGAATCATAAAGAAAAGTCAGAAGCCTAATTTTTAATACCTTTATAAAATATTAGAAGTTTAAGTTCTAATAATGACTTAAAAATCTTTACAATTAAAGATATAATATGAAAAAAGAGCAAATATATAAAGGCCAACAGAATTCCAAAGATATAAGAGATGAAGACTGAAGGTAAATTTATAAAAATAGTCAGGCTAATCTTAGCAATGGTAATGCTGTATACAATCTTTATTATTGGACCTCAAATGTTACATAGTCTTAAAGAAAGTTTAGAACAACAGGCCCAACAAGTATGTTTTATTAATTTATTACAAGTAGAAATGTTGAATACTTCTTCATCTATAAAAGAAGCTGCTATTAATAGTATAATAAATAATCCAGAATGTCAAAGCCTATTTACAAATAATACAACAACTAATGGATAAAAAACAGATAATAAAGAAAATAGACGAGTGGGGAAGCATTACATTTTTTACTCTCACCTTTTTATTAATAATAATTCCCTTTATCTTAAATGGAGCAATTCCTACAACTGCTGGACTATATATTGTTCTTATATTAAGTTTTATAAACATTATTGCATTTATTGCTTTTTCTACTTATGTATATGATTTTATTGAAGAAAGATATGATGAATTCATAGAAAGAGAAGAATTTTGGCAAAAACAAACCTTAAAAGAAAAAATACTAGATATATTTATAATAATTTGGTTTATATCTCCAATTTTAGTAATATTAAGCTTCTTATTTATAATAATAACATATCCAACATTAGGAGTTATCTTTGGACTTATATTCCTTATTTTTTGGTGGTTTGGACCTTTTATTTTAGGTAAGAAAGATGAAGAAGAATAAATTTACCTCGGGGCATAAACCCCGAGGATGATGCACTCATATAGCCTGCTTGCCGGATCTATCCGGGTGCACCCGGATTTTTGCATACTTCTTTATTATATTTTCCTGAAAAGAATTAACAATTTCATTAATATGTTGATTGATAGCAGAAATGTTACCTTTTATTCCGGTACAATTAAACTTTCCATTCTTAAATATTATAAAAGTTACTTTATAATCATCTGAAACATAATAAGGAACAGAAGTTGCTGGAAATCTGTCAGGGTCATACTCTGCTTCATCAATATCTGAAGCCATCCTTTCTATATCAATATAATCATAATCAAACTTACCATTAATTGTAATATTAGTAACTTTTAACTTATAATCTTTTGGTAATTCAATACCAGCTAGACTTAAATTTTCTTTTATCTTCTCTATAACAGAAATTAGGCGGCTCACATTTTTTAATCCTGTAATATTCATAAGCCCACTACTAAATATAACTACTTTTATTTTTTTATCTTCTTCAATAAAGTCTGAGTATAAGATTAACCCTGAAAATCTATTAGGATTATATCCTATTGAAATATTTTCATAATCAGAAAGCTTTTCAGCAACCCTTTCCAATGGTATAAAAGTATCAAAGTTTACAGTAAAAACACTGTTTATTATTTTCCATTCAACCATATTATAAATGAACTTATAAAGATTTATAAACCTTTAAAATCTAAGCCCCCGCGGGGATTTGAACCCCGGATACGGACACAAAGGTCCGCGTCGTTCCTGGCTAGACGACAGGGGCTTTATTATATAATATTTAACTTCAATATTTATAAATCTAGACTATCATTAATAATTTATGAGCTATATGCGGATACTTAAAAGAATTGAAAATAATGAAAACTTTCAAAAATTTTTTAAAGGATTTAAAAGATCTATATCTAGAAAAACAATTTTAGACTTTATTAAAAAAAGAATTTTACTACCTAATAAGGTACAATCTTTAGAATATAACAATTGTCTAGATATAATAGATTTAAAGAACAAAAAAGCTTACATTTTTGTACATTTAGAATTTAAATATCCAGATGAATATAATCCTGATTATTTGCCAGGAGAAGTTATGTATGAAGTACGTAAGGTTCTAAAAAATAATAGAATATTTGGAATAAGTAAAAATAGAAACATTATTTTTGTTATTGGCAAAAAAGCCATGTTTTTTGTATATTTTGATGAAAAGCTACATAAGCATACTGTTTCATTTTTCATAAACAAAAAAGGAAAATTTGAATTAGATGAAATTGTTTTTGCAAAATTTTTAATAGAGCTAATTAAGAATGGTATTATTAATGAAAAATGGTTAAATAGTATAATATATAATAACAAAAATTATTGAGGTGTGGTACTTTTCCAGCCCCAGGTACCTTTTACCAATATTTTAGCAAATATTTCAGCCCCTCCTACTTTCATATCTGCTTTCATATCAACTTTATATGGATGATCTTTATCTTCTATTAGGAAAGATATTTCTAA
>JAPYVP010000027.1 GCA_028276785.1 Candidatus Nanopusillus sp.
ATGGAGGAGGATTTACAGAACAAATAAAAACATATGTTGAGGAATATTTACCAGTATTTGAATCTCCAGAAGAGGCTGCTAAAGCATTATCATTTTTATTAAGATTAAAGAGAAATAATTGGATATAGAATTTTTATAAATATTTTCTTTAACGATAATATATGAACAAGAAGATATTATTAATTTTATTATCTTTTCTTATATTTCTATTAAGCAGAAATATTTTCTCTTATCAAATTTATTATTATAATCAAAGTTATATTCCAAATATATCAATTACTCCATATTTATATAATGGAGAATTTTTAGCTGGACAGAATATTACAGGATATGTTTTGGTGCAAAATAATGACCCATATTATTATCCACAAATATTTTTGGGAATAATGTTAGTTAATGAAAATTCATCATTTGGTACTCAAGTATTATTTGCTGAATTAAATATGATATCAAATTTATTTCCATATGAAAATTATACAGTAAATTTTTCATACCAAATTCCAGAAAACATATCTTCAGGAAATTATGAATTATTATTTTATTTATATACTGCTACAAAACATATAATAGGTAATCCGAACAACTTTTCTACACCAATATATGAAAATATTTACATAAGTAATCCAAATATTGGTAATTATCCATGGATTGCTATTGTGAGAAATCAGACAGAATTAACAAATAATAATGGAATATTAAATTTAAACTTGAGTTTATATTCATTATATAATACAAATGCAACAATAAATATTAAACTTGCCGAGTGGGATGCTCTATTATATGGAGCAATATATAATAATTCTTTTAATGTAGAAGTAAATGATGGGTATAATTATATTTACATAGAAAATATTAATGTATCAAATCTATATCCTGGAATATATTATATTTTAATTGAATTATATTCTGATAATTTATTACAAGATCTATATATTATACCTTATTATGTTTACGGAAAATCATTATCTTTTAATGGAATATACTTAAATAATAATGGAACTTTATTGGTAATTTTATCTACATATCCAAATGATAACAATAATCATAATTTATATAATATTGGACTGACAATATATTCTGATAATCAAAATTTTCAAGATTCAATTAATATAGGTAATTTATCATATAATTCCACCGAATATATTTATATTTATGATGATGTTCCAATGATAAATGGAGAAGATTTATGTTTTAACTTAACATATCAAAAAGAAATAAATGGACTAACTTATCTTTCAAATATATGTTATACATATTATTTAACAAATCAAACAACAAGTACCTCTTCCAATTATAATACAGAAATAAAAGTTTTGATAGTTTTAGTAATAGTTGCTGGTTTAGTTATTTATTTTCTTATCAAAAAATAATAAAAAATTTTATAAATTATTTTAGATATAAATATCTTATAATGTTTGATAGGAACAAAAATAAAAGAATTATACTAAGCAAACTATATAGATTTTTAATTATATTTATAATTGCTTTTGCTTATTTATCTTCTATATATTCTTTATATTCTTTTAGTCCTTCTACTGTACTATGTTCTACAGTTAATAGAGTCTCTACTACTGTCACAAAAACCGTTACATCTAAAGTTACTGCTACATATACATCTACAGTTACTAATACAGTTTATACAACAGTTACTAATACAGTATATAATACAGTAACTAGGACAGCAACAGTAACTAATACAGTATATAATACAGCAACAAACACAGTATATATAATAAATACTATAACGCAAACTGCATATGGTATATCGACTACAACTAGTACATTAACTACTACCTTAACTTCAACTGTTTTGGTAACAGCTACAATCACAATAACTACTACATCAGTCGTTTCTACTACAGTTACTACGACAACAACTTCTACAAGTACTGTGTGGAGTACGGTATATACAACAACTACTAATACTGTAACAACTACTAGTACAGTTACGACCACATCAACTGTCTATACGACTACAACATCTACTTTAACTTCAACTGTTACGGCCAAGCAGACTTATTATACTTTAATACAATCATAAGATGAATATTAATACTAAGATAAAAAAGATTTTAAAATATATGTTAATTTTATTATTATTTATAAAAATATTTAATGTTGCTTATAGCAACACTTGTATTACTTATAGTGGTTTAGTCGCTATATGCGTATTTTGTAATTTGGGAGGTGAATGTAGAGGCTATTGTACATATACAGTAATTGATACAGTCTATAATACTGTTACTGTCACAAAAACCGTTACATCTACAGTTACTGCTACATATACATCTGCAGTTACTAATACAGTATATAATACAGTAACTAGGACAGCAACAGTCACTAACACAGTCTATACTACAGTTACATCAACAGTAACAAGTACAACTACATCTACTATTTATACATCAACATCAACAGTATATACAACGGCAACTACTATCCAAACAGTTACTTCAACAGTTTCTACATCAACAGTTACTTCAACAGTGACTTCTACATCAACGTTAACTAGCACTCAAACATATACTACAACAGTTACAGGTACAACTACATCAACAATTACTAGTACAGTAACAAATACTCAATATACAACATCAACAGCTACAACTACTTCCACTATTACAAATTATGTAACTACTACGACAACTACTACTCTTATATATAATTCTATCTTATATTTAAATGGCATTTTAAGTATCAATTCTATTAATCAAACTTTCTATAGATCAATTAGCTTTCCTGTGCAGTCTGGAAATACAATATTTTATTTAAATATAACAAATTCTGGTAATGCAACAATTAACAATATAACCTTATCTTTTTCAGTTATTGGAAATAGTGTAATTTTATCATATAATAACTTACCTATAACAACTTTAAATAATATTACTATATCTTCTCCTTTACAACCAAATAACTCATTAATAATACCATTTAATATGCTTGTAATATCTCCAGGTTTAACAAATGTAGATATAAAGGTTTATGTAAATGGACAATATATAGGATATGGAAATTATCAATTTAATGTTGTACTGGGATCTTCTTCACCATCTTTGGTAGTTTCTGAAAATATAAATTATATGTTGGTATCTTTAGCGGGAATTTTAGGTCTGTTACTATTAATATAAAATAACAAATTGTTTAAAAAAATTATTATAATTATTATTTTATGAATATGAGAAATATATTTGTATTATTAATAATTATTGTAATAATTTTTGGAATAATACATTATTTGGGTTATCAAAATAGAACATATGGTAATGGAAATATATTAAAATTAGTAATATATAATCCAACAAACTGTACAGTTTTTTCACCATTTCAACAAGAAATATATATAAATAGTTCTATAATGAATGAATATAGAATAAATGAAAATGGATCAAATGTTTTCTTCTTTACAAATTTAGGTAATATTACAGGATCAATTTTATATTCTTGGTTTGCAGGATACTATAATAATTATTCTGTTTGGTGGGTAAGGTTACCAACTCCAATCTCTCCATATTCAAATATTACAATATACATGTATATAGGATCTGAAGGGGAAAATTATTACGAAGAATATTCTCCTTATGTTGGTATTTCATCTTATGTATATAATAATTATAGTTGGGGACCTTTAAGTATTTATGATAATGGACAATTTGTATTTGATTTCTATGGTTGGTTCTATGATACAAAAGATAATTGGATCTTAAATGTCGAAAATGGAAATTATTTCCCAACTCCAACTATTAATGGAATTGAAATGATAAATTATTCATTATCTCAAGGATCTTACATAGAACCTCCAAATGATGGAAATATTCCAAATATACCAATAATTATAGAGGAAGGATGGTATTATAATGGAGAAGCTGACGCAAATGTAATTTCAATGTATGGTGGAAAATCGGTTACATATGCAGCAGGAGTAAATATGTTTGGAGGATATACACCAACATTATTAGATTCTATATTTGTACAATATGAATATTATAATTTACAACCCTCAATATATATTTCTTATGCTAACGAAGAAGCTCCCATACAATTATATGAAGGACCATTTATAAATAAAAATCAGTCATATGTTTTTTCATACTTTTTAGTTGACTTTTGCAATAATACATATATACAGGCCGGATATCTTGCGTTGAATAATACTCCGCCAATTTCTCTATTAGGAACCTTAGAAAATACCAACCAAACTATAAAAATAGGAATTGATAGAAACATTTTATCAGGAGATTACTTTTCCATTAATTCTGGAAGTGGTTCCCAATCAACATCTTCACAATCTATATATTGGGTTGTTGGAAGAACATATCCACCAGATGGGATTATGCCAGAAGTTTATATAGAAAGTTTATCATAAATAATCTAACTTTTTAAATCTTTTTAAGATAGATCAATAATGAAAAATTTATTTAAGATTATTGATATTTTAAAGAAAAACAAAATAATAAATAAATTATATGGGTTCATAAAAAAATATCCTTTTTATATAATTTTGAGTATTTTATTATTAATTTATACTTATCAGACAGTTTCTGTATTTTATCCTATAAATTCATATATTTCAGATGAAGTATGGTATGCTCCATCTTCATATAATATTATGACAAAAATATTTCATTTAAATATAAATCAAACTGTTCCATTCCCCTCTGGAAAAGATTTGACCAATTATTTTAATCTTGAACAACCACCTTTAGCAAAATATATAATTGGTATTTTTATATATTTTTTAGGATATAATTATTGGGTTTGGAGAATTCCTAGCTGGATATTGGGAGATCTAATAATAATTTTATCATTTTTAATAACTAGAAAAATTGTTAGTAATAATATATTTGGAAATATTGCAGGAATAATTACTTCAGTTTTGATTATTTCTGATCCAAATATATGGGTAATGCATGGTATAGCTATGTTAGATATATATGTATCATTCTTTTCTTTATTATCATTGTATTATTTAATAAAAGATGATATAATAAAATCATCTATATCTTTTGGATTAGCATTTTCTTCAAAATTTCCTGGAGCATTTTTAATATTTCCTCTTTTATATTATGTTAAAGGAATTAATATAAGTAGAATAAAAAGATTTCTTTATGTAGTTATATTACCATTATTAATATATTTATCCTTAAACCTTCCATTAATTATATATTTTGGATTTTTTAGTTGGTTTAATCAAAGTTTTTTAGGTGCATTAGAATGGGATATTACATCTGGTCATATTGTAAATGCTCCAAATCAAATTTCTTCACCATGGCAATGGTTATTAAATATTCATCCATTTGATTTAGGAACCTATTCTGGAAATAATCTTTATTTAAATAGTTTTCATGCATTAGCAAATAATTATATTATGATACTATGGCTAATTTTAACACCTTTAATATTTATATTAAAAGATAAAAAAGTTACAGTTTCCTATTTATATCCACTATCAATTTATTTAGGATTTTTCTTAATATATTTCTTAGGTAATACAACAATATTTACATATTATGTTACAGATTTTATGCCAATGGTTTATATATATGTAGTTTCTTCTCTATTTTTATTGGGATTAAGATATTATAAAAATTTAGATCATTAATTAAGCGGACCCGGGGGGATTCG
>JAPYVP010000028.1 GCA_028276785.1 Candidatus Nanopusillus sp.
TAAAATATACATTTGAACCATTACTATTAATTAAATTAAATAATGTTATATTATTTACATAAGCAAAATTAGGACCAATATTTATTGTTCCGTTACATATTGCTATTTGTTGTTGGAATGGAGATGGAGTAGGAATATTTTGGGTATTGTATAATGTTAAAGGTAGATAAAATAATTGACTAGTAGTATTATTTAGATAGCTACTAGAATTATTACTAGAATTAAAAGCATATAATAGATTAAACTTATTATTTAGTATATTGTAACTATAACTAATTCCATTAAATACAAAATTCATACTTTTAATATAATTTGTATCATTATAATAACAAGTATTATTTAATATATAACATAAACCACTACTTCTTGAAGGTATTATATTTCCATTATTACATATAATATTACTGCCATTTATTGACATAGTATTTCCATTATTATCTGTGAATATTATTACAGAATTATTTATATTTATTGGAACATTTCCATTATTATAGATATTAAAATAAATAGTATTATTTGAACAATATATATTCACTATTTGAAAAGATACCATTTGAGATTGCTGATTAACTAAATTATTTGATGAAGATGTTAAAGAACTAAACATACCAGAAGTAAATGCATAAAATATTCCAGCAATTGCAACTGTAATAACAATTATTAATATAGATGCTATTATTGGAGATATGGATCTTATATACATATTATATCTGTTTTTTTTAGTTTATAAATATTTTATGGTAAGGGAAGATTAAGAAAAGATTAAGAATGGATCATGATCTATAATATATAAAAAATCTTAAATGGGACCGCGGGGATTCGAACCCCGGACCTCCGCCTTGTAAGGGCGGCATCATAGCCACTAGACTACGGTCCCTCTCATTTAATATTTTTTGTAAAAATTTTAAAATACTATTGAAGACTCATATTCAATTTCTGGAGTCTTTAAATATACTATAATTTTATCTTCTTTTATTTTTCTTCTTATTGATAATAAACCTTTATCTAAATAAATATTAAATACGTAATATTCCATTTCATTCATTTCATTACTTTTTGTCAACCTTTCGCAGTCAATTATTTTACAATTTTTTATATTTAATATTTCAAAATCAGAAGTCATATTTGAACCTGCTATAAACGTTAATCCATTTTCTTCAGATAGTCTAATATAATATTTATCTTTTACGCATTCTACATATGTTCCTTCTCTATATTGTCCTCCACTTATTTTACAAAAAATTTCAAATTCTTTTTTAATTTTATTTTCCATTATAGTCCCAATTGTTTCCTTACTTCTGGGCTTATTCTATCTAAACTCCACCTATTTTCAAAATCTATTTCTATTTTTGAATTTTCATATATATTTAATTCTTTTAATTTTTCATCTATTTGTTCCAAAATTGCTGATATATATGGACAAAGGGGTGAGGTGGGTAAAAATTTTATAATATACATTCCATTTTCTTCCCTAATATCTTCTATTTCTCCTAAAGATACTATATCATACCCAAGTTCTGGATCCACAACCTCTCTTAATTTATTTAATATATCTTCAACCTTTACCATTTCTTTGTTTTAATATACATGAAGGCATTATATGCAGCTACAGCACCTTGTGCTGCTGAAGTAACAACCTGTCTTAAATTACATATTTGTGTTGTTACATCTCCTGCAGCAAGTAATCCTTTTACATTTGTTTTTCCGCATTGATCTACAACTATATGTCCACTTTCATCCATATTTACATTTAAACCTTTAACAATTTCAGATAATGGTACTAATCCTATTGCTATGAATAATCCATCTAATTTTATTGAACTAATTTCTCCTGTTTTTGTATCTTGTAAAATTACTTCCTCAACTTTTTCAGTTCCCTTTATTTCTTTTACAACTTTATTTAATAAGAATTTTATTTTTGGATTCTTTTTTGCTTCTTCAACTTCTACAGGATCTGCTCTAAATTCATCTCTTCTATGAATTATATATACTTCCTTTGCATGTTGTACAAGTACATGTGCATCATGGAATGCACTATTTCCTCCACCAACTACCCCAACTATTTTATCTTTAAAAAGCGGAGCATCACATTCTGCACAATATGATACACCTCTTAAATTTTCTCCTGGGACATTTAATTTTTTTCTTTGAGAACCAGTTGCAATTATAATAACTTTTGCAATAAATTCTTTACCTAGATTTGTAAGAACTTTAAATCTTTCATCGGGTAATTTTTCAATTCTAACAACGCTTTCTAACAATGTTTTAGCTCCATATTTTTCTGCATGTTTTTTAAATAGTTTTCCCATTTCAGATCCTTTAAAGTTTTCCAATCCAGGATAATCATCAATAATATTTGCATCATTCAATGTTCCTCCAATATCTTTTGTTATTACTAATGTTTTTAGTCTATATCTTCCACAATATAATGCAGCAGTATAACCTGCAGGACCCCCTCCCACAATAATTACATCCCATTCTTTATCTAAATTTTCTATATTAGATATATTACTCAGTGATAAATTTATCGGCATAGAAAAGATATGTTTAAAAAGATTTATAAATGGAAACTTTAATAATTTTAGAAAATAGGTACTTTGATTATCATTCCTACAGGTCCTCTATAATTTATTAATTGATATAAATTCATATTATTTGTTATTATTTCTATTTTACTTTTTAAGTTATGATCTGGTGATATTTCCACTGGTTTTCTATTCATACTCTTTTCTAACTGACTTTGTTGGGATCCTCTATAAAATACTCTAACAACAATTCCATCTAATTTAGGTCTATACAGATTAGACAATTCCTTATTATATTTTGCTAAATCTTCTGTAATTTTTTCATAATGATTTTCTGGTATAATTATGGTCGCAATTACATTGATTGGATTTTTAGGGTTTTTAATATCCAAGTATGAAGCCCTATGTATATTAATAAGATATATCCCTGTACTTATTGTTGTTATTGGCTCGTCTTTTGTATCAATTGTTCTATAGTTACTAAACATAAAATTCAATATGTACTTTAAAATTTATAAAAAATATATTATTTAGAAACCTTTTCCAAACTCTCTTTTATTTTATTAGCAAATATCTCCATTTCTCCAATAGCCCCCTCCCATTCTGTTAAAACCTTTCCATCTTTATTTATTATTGCAATATGTGGTACGCCATATACTTTGAATTTTTCTGCAAATTCTGGAAATTCATAAGATTCAATCATTATTCCCCTAATATTACTTTTTACCATTGCGAATTGATGAGCATGGTGTGTCATATATGGACAATATGGACATGTAGGAGTTACAAATACATAAATATCTATGGGTTCATTTATTGATGCTAATTTTTTTGCTGTAGCCCCATCTATGTCGAAATGGTCATTTGATACATGTATTATATCTTCTAAGAATATTGGAAATTCTTCTCCAGATGGTAATCCATAATATATAATCCCTGGATATTTCTTAAATACAAATATTGGTCCCCTTCTATTTCCATATTTATCTATTAATAAATTTTTATTTTTCATTTCTTCTTCTACTTTTGGATCATATGCATCTAAGAATTCAAACTTTATCTTATTATTTATTTGCATTAATAATTCTCCAATTTTTCTTGCAAAATCACTAGTTTCTTTATTATTTTTTTCATCTAGGTATACAACTATTTCTACCGGATTTTTCAAACTTTTATCAAACATTTCTTTTAATGTTTTTTTGTCTTCTTCGCTTAGAATTTCTTCAGCCATTTAGTAATATATAACACCATTATTTTATAAATTTATCATATATCTATTAATTCATTTAATTTTCTCAAAGATCTTAACTTAAAATTATTATTAACTTTTGCTTCTTCAATTGCGTTCTTTAATAGTTCTGCTTCTTCTAACATTAATGATTTTTTAACATAATATGGTTTTCCGACCTTTGTTCCATGTGCAAATGTATATATTATTGGATCTTTCCATGATAATTCACTTCCATATATTATTTTTGCAGTATATGCTAATGCTCTTAACAATCCAGGTCCAATGCCTTTTATAAAAAGTAAGTCTTTGAAATTTTCTACAGTTCTATTAATTTCTAATGCCTTCCAATATATTTTATCAGGTATTTTCAAATAATAAGGTAATTCTTGGTAAAATATATATTTATTGTCTTCATCCTTATTAATATATTTTAATATAGTATTATTTTTATTTTGATAAGATTTTAATCTTATTATATATTCTTTTATTTTCTCTATTCTTTCATTATTAATTATTTCCAAAATATCTTTCCTTAATTCTTCAGATTCCTTTGATGATAAATTTAGTGTTTTTGTATTTGATCCAAAACCAATTTGTGAGTCATCAAAATAATTTATATTTATCCAATGAAATCTTCTAACCCTTTGTTCTTTTATTGACATTTTTTGATTTATAATTGTCATATTACCTTTTTCGTCAGAAATTAAAAAATGAAAATATAAATTATATCCATCTTGAACTAAATAATTATCAACTTTTGCAGAAGTTATCGATGCATCTTTTATTTTATCCTTTAATTTATCTTTTATATCTTTAGTTTCTATTTCTTCAGTTATTTTGGAATCTTTTCCTTTTCCTCCTAAAACAATTATTGGTAGATTATCTTCTATAGATATTTCTTTTAATGCTTTTAGTGTTACAGTAGTCATTCCAGAATAATTCCATTCAAATCCAAGTAAGCATGCTAAAGAATTAAACCATAACGGATTTGAATATCTTTTTATTAATTCTTCTGTCCCAAATTCTTCAATAATTACTTTTATTATACTTCTTTCTAATTCTTTTAATTCTTTATAATGTGGGACAGGTCCCTTTGCCAATCTTAATTCAACATCACCCACCTTTTTCATTATAAATTATTTATCTAAATTGTACTTAAAAGCTATAATGTTAGCCTTTTAATCTCAGATCATATTTTTTACTTAATTTAATGTAGACATAATTTAATTAATAATAAAAAATTAT
>JAPYVP010000029.1 GCA_028276785.1 Candidatus Nanopusillus sp.
CCAATATATATCTTCTTTGAAAATTCAAAATCTGGAGATTCTTTTTCAGGATCACAAAAAGGACATTTTGATTTTTTTGAATATATTCTACCAAAATTTCTTGGTTTATTTTTTATAGATTTATTTATTCTTATCTTAAAATTAGTTATTGGATCAATCCTCTCTTCGATTATAAATCTCTCAAATTCATTATTAAACAAATTCTTTACGCTATATTCTTTTGATATCAATTTTAAATCTTCATTATATATCTTTTCCATTTTTAAGTTAGAATCTTTAGTAAATAAAAATATTTGAAATTTGCTTTTACACTTAAATGATAACTAAAAAGAAAATATTTATAAATATATTTACAATTAATTAACAATGGACAATAAACCTCAAAATATGGATGAAATATTAATGGAAATATCGAAAAATATTGATAGGGATAATAATCTTAGTAACTATCTAAATAATAATGGTGCATTGAATTTTATATGTGATAAAGAAGGATGTGGAGTTACTGGAGGATTAGAATTAAATGTAAAAGATATAAATACCATATTAGAAAACTTGTATACACAAGCCGGACATCCAGAGTTTATGGAAATTACAATTAGAAGATCTTTAGATGGATTGGATTCCAATAAATTAATTTGTTATGCTAGTATAAATCAAGGAAGTTTTGGATTTGAAATTTTTGATGTAAACGATCCAGTAAAATATAATTTTCCCACATATAATCTTAGTATTTACGCATGTCATTATAAAGATTATGAGATAGATATAAAGATACTTTCATAATTATAGATCATGGAGAGTTTAAGAAATCTTATAAAAAATCTAGATGAGCTTGTTAATAGATTTAAATTATATGGACCCAATTATCAAAATCCGGTTTTAGAATGTGAAATAAAAGAGAATGAATATTCCTGTAAGATTCCAAGTTATTCTGGTATAAAAGATGAAGATATAATAAGTACTCTCTCAAGAATATGCAACTATATTGGTACAGATAGTTATAGTTGTAATGTAAGAATATCAAATTATCCAGAAGCTCCAGAAAGCATACAAAGAGAATTAAAGTTTATATTAGATGAGATGAACAGAGTTAAAATAGTTAAATTTATTGAACCATATATTAATGAAACAAAAGGTCTAAAGGTCCAAAGAGGAGTGATTCAGATATCATTTTATATAAACTATTAATTTCAATGATTTTTAGATATTTCCTGACGGAATTTCTTAAAAAGTAGATTATTATAATTTTCTATATGATCATAATATATGTTTCATTGCTACTTTTACATATAAAAACCTTTTATATTATATTGTTCTTAGTTTTTCGTTACTTAATATTATTTTATAATTTCAGAGATTTATTCTTCTAATTTCTTTCGCAATATTTTCTAAATTATTTACTATTACAAAATAAAATAAAAAGAAAAGTTTATAAATAATATTCTCATAAAAAATATATGGTCTATAATTCCATATCTAAAAAGATAGTTAAAGAAATTAGTGAAATAAGTCCAAAGTCATGCGGCTTGAATCATTCTTATGAATTAATAATAACTGAAAGTGATATTGTTTCACTCGATGATCTTCTTAAAGTAGCAGTGGGAGAAAGAGGAATATATAGGATACTTGTTTATATTGGAAATTTACAACCAAATAAAAAATTAGATTATATTATCGCTGGGTTATTAGGTAGGAGACACGTATTTTTAAGTTATCTTTCCCCAAAAGTTAAAGGGAAAATTCATTCATATGAAGAAGTGATAGAGAAAGACAAAGATGGGAGTTTAATAGATAATATGAGAATAAATGTTGTGGGTAATGATAATAATGAGGATATCCTGATAGAAAAGACAGTGTCTGGAAGATATTATATTAATTATAGTCATCTGAAATTACCAAGTAAGGAGGAGGACTTACGATCTATGGAGAAGACTTTAAAATGTATAGAGGACAATATAGAAGAATATTTAAAGAGATCATTTGGAATTTCAGAAATCTCAGGTTCTTACTCAAGCGAATTAGATAATTTTCTTTCTATTAGATTGCGTACGGAATTAATTGGAGAAAGGACAAGTATAAGTCCAATAATTAGTTATGATAAAATAAAGATCGAGATTTCTCTTCAGATAAGGAAAAAAGGGAATATTATATTTATCTATTCTATAACCCATCTACAGAATCAGATAAAAAAGAAAGTAAAACTTCTTAATTTACCTTTATTTTTAATTAAAAATATAGATACATACCTTGATATTACAAATTATTATTACTTATTTTATTATATTAAAAAATCATGTAATCTTTGTTCAGGATGATTACTAACGATTCTAGAAAACATTCTAATAGCCTTTTTCAGTAGATAAATCGTATTTAATTATCTTACCTTCATATATATCATAAGTTATTAATGTAGCAATATTATATCCACTGTTGTGATTATATATAGATGATAAAGATAGAATTATATTTGGTATTGGTACTCTAATTCCATTATAATTTATTAGTGAGAGAAATGTTATAATATGCGAATCATCTTCATAATTTAAATTATATAAACGATTCAATAAGTAACTTCTGCTTACTGCCCAAATGTAAGGATGACCATTATCTGCCGCAGATCTCCATCTTGAATCATCAATTTTAGGATGATCTCTTTTTATATTATAGAAATCTGTAGAATATCTAACATAGATATCATTTGCTATATACATTCTATTTAACAGTACATAAGATCCAGATTCATCTCTATAAATACTTAATCTTGGTTGTATATGTATTCTATGTGCTCTAAAAAGATGTAATAGTTTTTTATAACCAGGTATAGAATGAAAAGATATATAAAAAGTGACTTGTTTATGACTATGAATTTCATCAATCTTTATTCCATCTATTTCCCTATTTATCATCATATGTTGAAAATGCTGGTCTATTAAAACATTGTATATTTTGTTTGAAAGTGGTGAATGTACTTTTATTCCAGGCCATGGTGTTATACTACGCATTGTCATAACTCTGAAAGCCCCATTCTCTTGATAATAGATAAGATTATGTGCATGGGAGAAATAGTTATAGAAGTTTAATAAATAATAGTAATAATTGCTTTTATTACCCTTACTAAATATGCTAAGTATACCCATTATGAAATAATGAAATTATGGAAAATAAAAATTTTTTGAAAATATGTTAAACAGTGATATTTATACTAAATATTATCTATCTAGATTTTTATAGAATAATATATATTTTTAGTATAAAAGTAAATAAATGAAGTTCAAGAAATTTAAATATTTATTAACTAAACAAATATAAAAGATAAAATATAGAAAAATTCTAATTAATGTAAAACAACATCTTCATAATATTATTATGGGTTATAATCATTAATATATATTTTTATATTTTAATGATAAATTATTATAAAATGAGCGATTTAGGAACATTATTAGCTGGAATTATTGGTATAGTAATAGTAGCTCTTATATTGGGATGGATTATAGCTTCAATACCAGTCTATTTGGCTGCTAAACTTTTTGGTAGTGATGCATCATTTTTAAGGGCCATGGGTGCTGTTCTACTTTCAGGAATAGTAGCTGTCATAATAATAAAAATTTTTGCATTTATTTCGATTGCATATAAAAGTTTCATATTAGGTATTTTAGGGTTAATTATAGCTTTTATAGCAGTTTTAGGTGTATATAAATCTATGTTCAATGTGGGTTGGGGGGCAGCATTCGGTATAATAATTGTAGCTATTATAATAGGATTTATCTTTAATCTGATATTGTCTTTGTTTGGTATTGGTATCTTCCATTTACTTGGTAGCTCTCAATTGCAATCATTTATATCTCCATTATTCAATCTAACTAATATTTCTCAAGGCTTTAACCTAGGTTGAAGTTAATAAAATTGATATAAATTTTTCTAATATTTATAAAAATATAGGAAATTCCAATTAGTATAAAAAATAATATTTTTAGAATTTTAATAATTATATATTATTATAATGGTTAGTTTGGGATTTGCAGCATTAGGTATTGTTGGAATTATAGTAGTTTTTATAGTTGCATAGATCATTAGTTCAATACCTATTTATTTTGTTGCTAAGTATTTTAATAAAAATGTATCATTTGAGAAGGCTTTGGGAGCTACTCTGCTTTCAGAAACAGTATTTCCAACAATAATAGGAATATTATACTTTCTTTCTATCTTAATTTCAATAATAATGATATATAACAATTATATATTAGGTATATTAACTTTTACTCTTTCGATAATTGTAATAATTATTGGTTTTATAGCAGTTTTATATATCTATAAAACCGCATTTAATGTAGGTTGGGGAGTAGCTTTTGTTGTATCTATTTTAGCTATCATAATAGAGAGTATCTTAATATCAATATTATATGTAGTAACTATGGTAATATCCGTAGTAAATACACCAGTAGGAACAATGGAAATAGAAATTATTGGAATAATAGGTGGGTTTACGTTAGGATTGCTTTTATCTACAATATTTACTTATTTGGTTGCCAAACGTCTTAATATAAATATATCCTTTTTAGCAACTTCAATAGTTAATTTATTTCTAGGAATAGTATCTTTTATAATAACCGTAATTTCTTTCTTATTATTTATATTAGAACTAAATAAAATAGCATTCTTTATAGGAGCAGGTATAATTTTCATAGTAGCTTCAATTTTCTATAAATATATACTTAATATAAGTTGGAGAAAAGCTATTCTTATGTCAATTATATTTAGTGTATTATGGTCTATTATTGGTCTATTTACAGGGCTTATTTCTTTCAGTCTTCCGATTTGTTGCTAATATATTTATGTGTCTTTATAAAGTACATACATGGTACGATTCCATGTCGCATAACAGAAATTATCCGTCATGG
>JAPYVP010000030.1 GCA_028276785.1 Candidatus Nanopusillus sp.
TCCCCAATACTTGTAGAAATACTTTTTGCAAAATGATGATGCCCAATAACATAATATTTCCCCTTTAATTTTGTATTTAAATGTCCATGAGTAAATACAACATTTTTTATCTCCAATGCCTTCAAAATTTTAACATTATTCATACCAACAATTAAATCTTCAATATCACCATCATGATTTCCCTTTATTATATATATTTTCTTAAAATATTGAGAAATTTCATTTATAAAATAAGGAATATCGGATATTTCTTGTAAACTTGTTTCAGGTATGTTATGTTTTAAATCTCCATCAATAATCAAATATTTTACCTTATATCTTTCATAAATCTTCTTTATTTTATTTATATAATAATTTACTTGAGATGGTATATTTATCCCTTTTTTATATAATTCTTTTTCAATCCCTATATGTAGATCTGAAATAACTAAAATTTTATTAAAAAATATTAAACCTTCAGTTCCAGTAAATTTAAGCATTAATTAAAATACTCCTTATTTGATTTATATCTTTTGCATTTTTTATTTTTTCCTTTATTTCTTTTACCTTATTTATATTATCAATTAATAAAACAATATCTCCTAAGGCTTGTCCAGGTATCCCTTTATTAAATCTAACCCTCAAATTACCCTTATTTCCATGTGTATCAACAATTTTCCCAATAAAAATTTTCTTTCCAGGACTTACCCATATTACATGCTTTCCAATATATTTACTTGCTTCGTACTTGTCATTTATATTTTCAAATTTTACTATTACTTGATTTGGATATATATGGTGTCTACCCATCCTATAATTTAATATTACACCTTTCATCTCTATTTTGATATATAATAATCTTTAAATATTTTATTTAACACACCGATAACATTACTGTCTATATAATTTAAACCCTCCTTACTAATATCTTTAATCATTTCTTCCTTATATTTTAGATCATTAAATGTACCAATCTTATTCCCATTATAATCATATACATCAATTCCATTTTCTGTTAATACATACAATTTAGATTTCGACAGATATAAATCATAACTTTTGTTTTTTTCTTTATCGATTATAGAATATTTAAACCTCAATAATAATTCTTCTCTCTTATTTTCAATTAAATTTCTTATATTTCTAATATGATACAATAATAATTCCTTTAATTTTTCCAATTCAATTATATCATACTTTTTCTCTTTATAATTTTTAATATTATTTTCCAAATTTTCTAATCCACCATGTTCTATTGGCATTTTTTCTTTCACATAATTATTATATTCAATGCCAAATAGGTCTTGAAACTTTGATTTTAGTTCTTCATAAATCAATATATAATTATCTATTATTTTCTTTTCATTTTCTTTATCAATAATTTGCTTTATATTTTTCATTTCAGATATAAATTTCTCTGCTTTTTCAAATACTTTCATTAAATCTTCATATTTATATTCACTTACCTTACCATGTTCAAAATCTTTTCTCATTTTCCATACCTCAGATAATATATTTACATATTCCATATTTAATATTCCCCTATCTACAAACAATTTTTTTAACATCTCTGGAGTTTCTTTTGGATCTCCCGGTAGTAAACCATAATCCATTATTACTGCCTGAGCAGAAGTAACCATTGCAACTGCCAAATCTTCAATTATTAAATTATTTATCATATTTTTCAATTTATTTCTAGCTTCTTTCAATGAATTTTCTGCAGCAATTATATATTTATTAGCAGCCTCTTGTGATGGCTTTATAATTCCTTTTAACAATAGTTGTTTCCATGCAATAAACATTCCTCTATCATATAAAGGTATTCCGTCCCTTAAGAATGTAATTATTACAGGATTTGATTCTGACATTGCTAACCAGAATTCTGTTAAAGTATAAACTTGTGGATGCAATTCTTTATTAGAATTAACTAATATTTTTGCCTCCATTGCTTTACTTATTATTAAATCCATTAACTTTATTTTTAATTCTTCAAATGTATGTTGTTTAACATCAGTATCATCAATCACAACATATACATCCACATCAGAAGATTCAACACTCCTTCCTTTTACCTGAGAACCTGCTAAAACATATGCAACAACATATCTTTGTAATATATCGATTATTAATTTTTTATGAACACTTGTTAACCTAAATATTTCAAATATTCCTTTATCATATATTGCATTTCCAATTGCTAATAAATCTAATAATTCAAACCTTGAGTCCATTGCAATATTTTTTATGTCTTCAATCAATAAAACATGTAACCATATATCCAATTTTTCATTTTTTATCTTTTGTAGATATTTTTCCAAAAATGATGCTTTTAATTTTATTTTTTCTTCCGAATTTAAATCAAAATCAGATAAAATTATTACCCAATGTCTATAAACTTCTATCTCTCTTTTATATTTTTCAAACAAATCTTCCCTTACCATTATAGAACTATAATAAATTAATTCTTTCAATAAACTTAGTATATTATCTTTCTTTTCTTTAAATTCCATTATTCCAATTACCCTATCTTTATATTCACTATTCAGTATATCATCCTTAAGATCTGCCATAAAATAATTTTTTGAAATATTTATTTATATTCTTTTTTCAAACCACTGGTTTAATAATTTATAATCTATATCTTTTTTAGTTTCTTTCTTTTCTTCCTTTTTTTCAGAATTTAAATATTGTTGACTCATTTTTATTAATTCTGCAGTTATATAATTTTTTAATTCTTCTAAAAAAGAGGGATCCTCTCTAAATCTATTAAAAGATATTCTAATATTATCATCTTTAAACCTGGGTATTACTTGAATAACGATATGTTTGTATCTTTGACCGGTTTCTCCAGAAGATAATAAAATATTTAATCCATTAAATTTCAATTTATTTTTCAGTATTATTGATATATATTTTGCAATTGTAATCATTTTTTGATTTATTTCATCACTTAAAATTGTATAATCCTCTATATGTAATTTTGGAAATATTAAAAAAGACCCTTTTGATGGTGGCAAAATATCCAATACACATATTATATCATTATCTTCATATAAAATATAGGATGGTAATGTTTTATTTGCGATTTTACAGTATACACAATCGTCCATAAAAGATTATTAAACCTTTATAATTATTAATCTTCTTATGATAAATTATTCAACAATTATCATATCAACACTCATACCTTTACTTATATATGCTTTTTTAATATATTTATCCGAGAATATTATATTAAAATACGTTGATAAATATTCAAAATACTATTCTGCATTGCCAAAACATTATTTATTAATATATACAGCAGGAATGGCTTCCGCTTTGCAATCATTTTTACCAGCCTTATCATTAACATTATCCGAAAATTCAAAGTTAGGGTATTATTTTCTATTATATAATGTAGTATTAGATTATACGATTGCCCTAGGTGCGTTTATATTAGCATTCAATTTTAGAAAGGGAATGCTTGACAGTAATGTACTTTTCTTAATTATGATTTCGATAACAGCACAGGTTTTTGTATTAATGTTTAAAGAAATAAATTTTCTTTCTGGATCTATTTTATACGCTATATTTATTATAATTTCAATATTTTTATTTTATAGGTATTGGAAAAGGGGTGAAAATACCACATATATAACAAAAGGTTCATTTTATGAATATTTTAAAGCAATAGTTTTCTCCTTAGAAATTGCTCTAGCAATATCAATAATATACGTTGGTGGAAGTATTTTAAATAATGTTTCAAACACCTTACAACAATTAGATTTATCCATACCATTGATTGGTTACGCTATAGCTTTGGTTTTATTCACATTACCAGATATATTATATGGTCATTTTGCCTGGTTTAAAAATAAAGATCTCAATATTAGTATAGCATCAATCTCAGGAGAAGCAATTGCAAGTTTTACAATATTTACTGGAATTCTTGGAATAGTTTATCCAATAAAATTCTCTAATGAAGATGTTATACCAATTATTTCATCATTTTTAGTTTTATTAATTTCTATCATGATTTTATACATAGCTTCATATAAAGCAAGAATACCGAAATGGGTTGGAATTTTGTTAATTTCTTTAGGTATTGCTATTGGATTTATAAATAGTATAACTGCTCTACCATAATTTAAAAATATTATCGTCACCTATTATATTTAAATGAGAAGAAGTTCAAGGAGATGGAAAAAATACTTAAGATCTAGATGGAAATGGCAAAGAAGAAGAATTAGGGAAGAAAAAAGATTGAGAAAACTAGCCAGAATGAGAGCTTTATAAATATTAAAATTTTTAAAATATTATAACATAATCTTGTTAGTATAGCCATGTACATCATATGGTATATGATGTACATGGCACATATGTAGAGAACATCTGAAAGGGGATAATTGCAGCGGAATCTGCGGCCGTACTTTTCGGGCTAGGCCCGCGGCGGAAATCCGCCGAATTCCCGTTGATCCTGCGGGGGGCCATCGCTATCCCCCTCCGACTAACCCATGGGAGGCTAGGGATACTGGGTAAGGTATCCCGCCGCACGGCTGAGTAACACGTCGATAACTCTTTCTCGGGAGGGGAATATCCTCGGGAAACTGAGGGTAATTCCCCATAGGAAATGGGGTGTGGAATTCCCCCATTTCCGAAAGGGAACTGGGATAATCCCTCCCAGTTCCGCCCGAGAGGGGGTCGGCGGCCTATCAGGTAGTTGGCGGGGTAACGGCCCGCCAAGCCTAAGACGGGTAGGGGCCGTGAGAGCGGGAGCCCCCAGATCGGCACTGAGACAAGGGCCGAGGTCCTACGGGATGCACCAGGGGCGAAACCTCCGCAATGGGTGAAAGCCTGACG
>JAPYVP010000031.1 GCA_028276785.1 Candidatus Nanopusillus sp.
AACTATAGAACAAAAAGATAGAATAATAAAATATTTAGAAATGAGAAAATATGAATATAAATTTCTACCAAACAATATTTATGGATTTAAATTAAATTTAAATGGAAAAGAAGTAAAAATTCCTAATTTATATGGAATATACTATTATATAGAAGTAAAATTACCAAATAATACATTATTATACATAATGATTGACACAGCAGGAAATATATTTATTAAAAAAAGTGGTTTAAATTATACACTATATTTTGAAAATTTTGGATTATTTTCTATAATTTATAAATTTTTTAGATATAAAAGTAGAGATAAAAAAGATTTAAAAGAATATGAAAAATATAAAGATAGAATTAAAGAAATAATAAATAAAGGATTTAGCGATAGAGATATTAGTAATTTAAGAGAATTGTTCAGTGAAAAAGATATTGATAAGATAAGAAAAAACTTAGATAAATATGTTAAAGAATATCCAGATTCAGTATATAAAAGTTTATATAAGGTTATTGAATATATCTAATAAATTTTTTTGGAGAATTAATTATTATAGACTTTTCTAATGGCATATTTAAATAAATAGAATCTAACAAAATCTTTATTAATATATTTATTCTATCTGGAACATTTTTTATAGATCCATATAATTCTATTCTTTTATGTGGTAAATCAATATTTCTAAATAAATATTGTGTTGCATATTGCCAATTTAGATCAACATCAACAATTCCTCCTAAAATAAATAATTCATATTTCTCTAAATCTTTATCATTAAATATTTCATCTCCATAAGGGTCTAATATTGCTGCTTTATACTTATAGAAATCAAAATCTTCTTGTTTTTTATATATATTTACAAGATTATTACCTAAAAAAGAATAATCAATATCTCCAATTAGTATTAAATTACTATCAAATAAATATTCCCTTATAACTTTTAATGATTGAGAAATTTGTATTTTCAAACTAATTTTTCCTTTATTTGGTAATAAATTATATAATGAATTATCTATTAGAAACTTTTTTTCATTTTGAATATCGTCTAATATTTTTTCTTTTGGTATGTCTATTTCTTCTTTTGCATCCTTATTATATTTTACTTCGACAAAGTTCTTGTATATTGTTTCTCCATCATCTTTATATAATCTTTTCTTATTTAATAAATGTTTTACAATACAATCTTGTCCAATATATTTTTTGCTTTTATCATAGTTTCTTACGGTTATATAATTAATATATTTTGAAGTGATCTTTTCTAATATCATAAAAAAATATTTTTATAAAAATATTTTAAGGCCCGTAGTCTAGTGGTATGATGCCGGACTCACTATCCGGAGGTCCCGGGTTCGAATCCCGGCGGGCCTATCATATGAAAGATAAAAATTATCGGTTTTAATGGCCAATAAAAATATATCTTATTTCTCTTAATAATAATATTTATTTAAATAAGTATCAAGTCAATAATTATCCTAAAATACGTTGTATAAGATAATAAAAACTGATAGATTGGCACATACATAGTTTTTATTGATTTTTTAAATTTTATTATATAACATCATTATATGATACTGAGATGTGAACTATTTGTAAAAGAGATGCTTCCGTCAATTAGAAGAGAGCTATCAAAGATATTGTATGATAATTACAAGATGTCCCAAGAAGAAATTGCAGATAAATTATCAATAACGCAATCTGCAGTTTCTCAATATTTAAAGGGTATAAGAGGTAAATATTATTTTGAATTTGATCAAGAAGATAAAATTATATTAATTAGGATGGCTGAATTATTAAAAGAAGATAAAAATATTAAATTAATAGATTTACAATCTATGTTATGTCAATTATGTGAAAAAAGATATAAATACGTAAAATGTTATATTAAAGTATGAGTATATTTGATGTAAAATCTGTTGCAATTGTGGGAGCAAGTAATAAAGAAGGAAAGGTTGGAAATATAATATTAAAGAATTTTATTAAAAGATTTCCTGGAAAAATATATCCAATAAATCCAAATTATGATAATTTATATAATTTAAAATGTTACAAAAATATTCTTGAAATAGATGATAATATAGATACAGTCGTAGTGGCAATACCTGCAGAGGGTGTTCCTGAAGTTATAAAACAAGCTGGAGAAAAGGGGGTAAAATTGGCAATAATAGTTTCTGCTGGATTTTCTGAAGTTGGAAGAAAAGATCTTGAAGAAAAAATATTGGAATATTCGAAAAAATATGGTATAAGAATATTGGGACCAAATGGTATGGGATTGTATGATCCATACAATGGTATAGATACATTTTTTGTTGATGATAAAAGATTAATAAGACCAAAAAAGGGAAAAATTGTTTTATTATCCCAATCAGGTGCAATTGCTTTGGCGGTTATGGAATGGTTATCAAGTAAAAATATTGGTGTATCGAAGATAATTTCTTATGGAAATAAAATTGATTTAGATGAGGTTGAAATATTAAAAGAATTAAAGGATGATCAAAATTCTAAGGCAATATTTATATATATGGAAGGATTAAGGGAAGGAAGGGGTAAAGAATTTTTAGAAGTTGCTAGTCAATTAAATAAACCCGTAATAGTATTAAAATCTGGAAAGACAAAGAGAGGTTCTGTTGCAGTTTCTTCTCATACAGCTTCTATGGCGGGAGATTATGAAGTATACAAAAATTTATTTAAACAATATAATATAATTGAAGCAAAAAGTATGGGGGATTTTATGATTTATTTAAAAACTCTGGCATTTTATTTATAATAATGGTAATTTATATATATACAAATGGAGGGGGCGAAGGTGTTTTAACAACAGATGCCTTAGAAGAAAATAATATTAAAATAGAAGAAACACCAGAAGATATTAAAGAAAAATTAAAAAATATTTTACCTTCTTTTGCTTCATTTCATAATCCAATAGATACTACAGCTCAGGCGAGTGAAGATCAATATATAGAAGGATTAAAGATATTATTAGAAGATTCTAGAACTGAAGGAATAATTGCAATATTATTACCACAATTACCCTTTTTTACAGAAAAATTTCCGGAAAAATTATCAAAAATAATTAACAAAAAAATACCATTAGTATTTTTAATATATGGAGGAGGGTTTACAGAACAAATAAAAATATCTGTTGAAGAATATTTGCCCGTATTTGAATCTCCAGAAGAGGCTGCTAAAGCACTATCATTTTTATTAAGATTAAAGAGAAATAATTGGATATAAAATTTTTATAAATATTTTCTTTAAGGATAATATATGAACAAGAAAATATTATTAATTTTATTATCTCTTTTTATGTTTTTATCAACTAAAAATATTTTTTCTTATCAAATTATTTATCATAACCAAAGTTATATTCCAAATATTTCGATTACCCCGTATTTATATAGTAAGGAATTTTTAGCTGGACAAAATATTACAGGATATGTTTTGATATAAAATAATGATCCATATTATTATCCTCAGATATTTTTGGGAATATTGTTAGTTAATGAAAACCCACCATATGGTAATCAAGTATTATTTGCAGAATTAAAGATGATATCAAATCTATTACCATATCAGAATTATACAGTAAATTTTTCATATCAAATTCCGGAAAATATGTCATCGGGAAATTATAAATTGCTATTTTATTTATATACTGCTACAAAACATATAATAGGCAATCCAAACAACTTTTCTACACCAGTATATGAAAATATTTACATAAATAATCCAAATATTGGTAATTATCCTTGGATTTCTATTGTGAGAAATCAAACAACATTAAAGAATAATAACGAAGTATTAAATTTAAACTTAAGTTTATATTCATTATATAATACAAATGCAACAATAAATATCAAACTTGCTGCGTGGGATGCTATATTATACGGAGCAATATATAATAATTCTTTTAATGTAAAATTAAATCAAGGATATAACCATATTTACATAGATAATGTTAATATATCAAGTTTATATCCTGGAATGTATTATATTTTAATTGAAGTATATTCTGGTAATTTATTACAAGATTTGTATATTATACCTTACTATGTTTACGGAGAATCATTGTTTTTTGATGGAATATACTTAAATAATAATGGAACCCTGCTGGTGATTTTATCAACATATCCAGATGATAATAAAAACCATAATCTATATAATGTTGGACTAATGATATATTCAAATAATCAAAAATTTCAACATACAATTAATATAGGTAATTTATTGTATAATTCTACTGAATATATACACATTTATAATGATGTTCCAATGATAAATGGGATAGATCTATGTTTTAACTTAACATATCAAAAAGAAGTAAATGGACTAACGTATCTTTCAAATATATGTTATACATATTATTTAACAAATCAAGCAAATAAACCTTCTTCTAATTATAATACGGAAATAAAAGTTATAATAATTTTAGTAATAGTTGCTGGTTTAGTTACTTATTTGCTTATAAAAAAATGATGAAAAGTTTATAAATTATGTTATATAAAAATAATTTTATAATGTTTTATAAAGGCGGAAATAAAAGAATTATATTACACAAGCTATATAAATTTTTGGTTATATTTATAATTGCTTTTGCTTATTTATCTCCTGTATCTCCTGTATATCCCCCTCCTTCTCCTACTGAACCTATCCCCCGACCAGAGTGTAACACACTTACTACTATCTCTACTACTTTTACACAAACCGTTACATCCACAGTAACTGCTACGTATACATCTACAGTAACCAATACAGTATATACTACAATAACTAATACAGCAACAGTTACTAGCGCAGTATCAACAACAACAGTTACTTC
>JAPYVP010000032.1 GCA_028276785.1 Candidatus Nanopusillus sp.
TAAGTAATATTATATAAAGTTTTATTTAAATTTATAACAGCGTTATAAATTTAAAAGTATAATATATATTGTTTAGATATATGGAGGAAACAATCATAAGAGGCCCTTTAAGCGAAGAAAAGATAAAAAAACTATCCGAAATATTAAATGAACCAGATTGGATGACCAATATAAGATTAATTGGATTAAATTACTTTAATAAATTAGATTTACCAAATTTTGGACCTGAAATAAATGATATTGACTTTGATAATATGATATATTATAGAAGTATAATTAAAGAGAATAAACCAAAGAGATGGGAAGATCTACCAGAAGAAATAAGAAACAGAATAGAAAAATTAGGACTAAGAAAAGAATTTGAAAGGGAATTTTTATCAGGATTATTATATCAACATGATTCTTCCTCAATATATAAGGAAATAAAGAAATATCTAGATCAGGAAGGTGTTATCTTTATTCCTTTATCACAAGCAGTAAGAGATTATCCGGAAATTGTAAAAGAATATTTTGGAAAAATTGTTTCTTTTGGAGATAATAAATTTGCAGCATTAAATACAGCTGTATGGAGTGGGGGTGTATTTATCTATGTACCAGAAAATGTTAAAATAGACTTTCCACTACAAGCATATTTTTGGATAGGAACAGAAAATTTGGGACAATTTGAAAGAACATTAATAATAGCTGATAAAAATTCTAGAGTAACTTATATAGAAGGATGTACAGCTCCAATATACAATATATCTTCATTACATGCAGCAGTAGTAGAAGTCTTTGCAAAAGAAAATTCAGAAGTTACTTATGCTACAATACAAAACTGGTCTAGAAATATATATAATTTAGTAACCAAGAGGGCAAGAGCATATAAAAATGCTAAAATTAAATGGATATCTGCAGAATTTGGAAGTAAAGTAACAATGTTATACCCCGGATTAATTTTGGAAGAGAACTCTATAGGGGAGATTTATACAATATCAATTGCAAATGAAAATCAGATAATAGACACTGGTGGAAGAATATTGATAAATGGAAAAAATTCAAGAGGATATATAGTAACAAAATCCATATCAATAAATGGAAAAGCTATAAATAGAATAGATATAAAGATATTTAATAATTCTGAGAATTCAAAAGTTATATCTAAATGTGATTCTTTAATAGAAGGAAATGGAATAGTAGAATCTATACCAAGAATAGAAATTTACAATAAAAAAAATTATTATAATCATGAAGCAAAAACTGAAAAAATTGATGATCAAAAAGTATTTTATTTACAAAGTTTAGGTATAGATAAAAAGAAAGCTAAAAAATTAATATATACAGGATTTGCAGATGATATTCTAAAAAACTTTCCGCCATCTTATCAAATAAGAATTAAAAAACTTTTAGAAATAGAATTAGAAGAAATTGGGGGATTTGGCTAACTACTTGAATAGCCAATTATATATTATTTTAATATTTTTCTTTATCAATCTTCTGGCTTCAAACTTCTTGATTTTAAAATAATTTGATATTTTAGTAAAACTCCATGATAATAAAAATTTTCCAATTAATAACTCTTCTCTATCTATTTTTGGTTTATCCTTTTCAGTATATAATAAATAATAAGTATATATTAATTTTGCAACATCTGCAGCAGCTTCATATGTCATTGGTGATGATAAATAGCCTTTCAACCTTTCTATTTGATTATCTGTCAAATTTAACTTAAAATGCGGCTTAAATTTATATGGGGTTTCTAACATTTTTAATATTAGTTCTGGAGATAAATCAAAATATACATCCGATATTTGGTTTATTAATCTCCATCTAAATTCATAATTTAACTTTTTAACTATTTTTTCCGATTCTTCATTTAGGGATTTTATTACTATACCAGAATATTCTCCAGAAACCCTATTCTTTTCTGGAGATATGTGAACTAATACAAAATTATTTTTCTGCCAGAAATTCAATAATTCGTAAGTTACACCGAAACTAGAACCGATCCAATCATAATTATTTTCCTTAGCCCAACCATATAATCTGTCCAATGCTAAAGATCCCAAACCCATTCCTTGAATTTCTGGTATCGTAGCAATTCTAACAATTCTTAATCCCCTTAATTTAGCAAATTCTCTTATTCTATAATGTTTAACTATTATATCTGGTATTATATTTCCTTTTGGTTTATAATCTTTTAACATTTTATTGATTGTATCGTCATCTATACCACCCTCATATGCTATATGTATACCATTTACAATCTTGCCATTTGATAATTCTAAAACAAATGCATCATGGTGTGGTGCATCAGCAAGCATTGCTATATCATTTGGTTTATTTTGGTAATGTGCCAAAATATATATTCCAACAAAATTCTTTATTTTTGGATCGTCGTTATAAAACCATTCTTTCAATGGTGCTTTGTAAAATCTTACATCTTTATTTTTTATTAATTCTATATCACTCTCATTAATTTCTGGATATTCAGAATCTAATAATAATGCGTCATACAACCATTTTTCAATTGGATCTTGTTCATTATATCTAATTGGCTCTACCATATTATATTTATATATCCTAAAATCTCTCAGAGAATTCAAATATTTCAAAAATTTAACAGAAAAAGATCTACCTGCTCCCTCATATCCATGAATTGTAGATGAAAAAACAATTTTATTATATCTTTTAGTATAATCCATTAATATATTTATACCAATGCCTGCAGCTTCATCAACGAACAACATATCATATCTTTTTTCCAATATTTCAGATGGTTTTCTATATTCAATATATATCTTATTATTTACTACTATTTTTTTCTTATCTATTTCTTTATATTTTATATTATTCTTGTTTAATCCCAATTTTAGAAATTCAAACAATGTTTCTACATTATTATATTCTGGCGCTGTTATACCAATATCGTATACTTTTTTACTGTTTAATAATATTTCAGAAATTCCCGAAATCGCTAAACCGAGAGAAGCGCTTTTCCCCCTTCCCCTATCTGCAATAATTAAATATATTGACTTTTCATCACCTAATAAATTTTCTAAAATGGAAAGAACATTTACCTGATCTTGTGTTAAACATAATTTATATATTCTATCTGAAAATCTTCTATTATCTGGCAATAATATTTTCTTCCTTTCTGGTGGGTATGCTTCTTCTAATATACATTCATCGCTTATTCCTTTTATTAACCCTTTTTCTATATCATATATAATTATATTATCATATTGGAGTAACTTATTCTTGAATCTATGTTCAAAATATTTTTTTACATCTTCTAACTTATATGGGGGAGTTAACAAATGCTCATGAAATGTTGTATAATTCTCTTCAAAATGTTCAAAATCTTTAATTAAGAAAAATGCAATACCCATTCCAGATAAAGTTTCAATAATTCTACCTATATAATCTGGAGTTAGAGATCTATACATATCTAAAATTAATATATCATATGTTTTCCCCAAGATTTTCTTAGAATCTCTATATTTAATTTTTTCTATATCTAAAAAATCTATCTTTTCTTTTAATTTTTGAAACCTATATAAATAATCCCCATTAAAATCTTCAGATACGTATAAAATCTTTATATTATGTTTAAAGTTTTTAATTTTTTCATAATATATTTTTAACAAATTAGACAAAATATCAAAATATTCTTTACCCGATAAAACAACAATTCCTCTATGATTACTTCTAATTATTTTACATAATAATTTATTATAACTATTCAATATATCCATATATAACATATCAACCAATTACTTATAACTGTTTAAGTGAATGTTAAACCTTTGTTAAAGTTATATTAAATTATATTAAAACATTAAAATTTTTCGTTAACAAAGTATTAAAAGTATATAGACATGGGGTTAAGTGATGTTAAAATATTAATCAAATACGTTAAATGAATGTTAAACTAAAGTAAATAATATCTTAATTTCATATCAAGAGATTTTAATAGTTTTTGATCATCTACAAAAACTATAGATAGTCCCTTTGATATACCCCCAGAATATAATCTAGAAGCTCTTCCAGAAGCTTGTAAATATGTTTTAAGATCCACAATATTTAAATATATATTTTTGTTTGCATCTATTTCTATAGAAACATCTGAATTTTCTTTTAATTTATCTAATATTTCTGGTTTATCAAGATAAATTTTCAAAACATTATATAATGTTAATATATCATCGGTAAAGGATTTTAAATATCCAACTAATTCCACATTATTTCCATTTAAAAAATCAGAAATTAATTTCAAATCCCCGGTAGACAATCTTTTTATATTTTTTCTCAATCTAGTAAGAATCTTTATTATTCTATTTTTTTCTATCTCAGACATATATGGCAAAATTAAGTTAGATAAAATTATTATATTCATTATATTTTTCTCAAGATTTTTGATATTTATTCTTATCTTTGGTATACCTAAAAATATTGCATATTTTATTCTTTCTGGCATATTAATCCCTCTAGTTAATATTCCATATGGGTCTGTAATACTAATTAAGAAATTTATTTTTCCTTCATAAAAATCATTTAATATACTCTCAATTTCTTTTGTCTTAGTTTTTGAATATATTAAGCCAACTTTTACATTATTTGATATTAAATATTTATAGATTTCTTTCATATATTCTACTCCTCTTTCTTTTGGAACAAATATTAATCCTCCATCTTCCAACTCTTTTAAAAGATCTAATA
>JAPYVP010000033.1 GCA_028276785.1 Candidatus Nanopusillus sp.
TGTGAATAAATAAATTTAGCTAATAAAATAAATACTAAAAATATTCCAAATAATTTAAGGAATTTTTTAATCATCTCCTACCAGATTGTACCTGTTGTATAGCCAATACATATATTCCAGCTACTACTATTACAAAGAATATTAGCCATACATATGGACTTGATAATACACTAGTATATGTGCCAAAATAGCTTAAAGTATTTACTGTTGCATTTGTGATATTCTGAAGATTATTACAAAAAGCAGAAATATTACTATTATTGTAGACACTTGCCATTTGTAAACATTGTTGATATTGCTGACCATAATAATTTACTTCTGTATTTATTCCAATTGCAGATAAGTAGGAAGCTACAGATATGTTTGCAGAAATTATGTAAGACATAACTACAATTAAAATAAAAGCTAGTATTGCAGCAACTGTTATTACAATTAATGAGCTTATAGACCTCATCTTCATATTATATTATATTATCTCCAGATCTTATAAAATGCATAAGCTGCATCAGACATTGATCTTTTTGCCCTTCCTAATTCAGGTTTCATTACTGGTGATTCATGCTTTGGTTTGCCAATTCCTAAGAAAGCAAATTGCCATGGATTACTTGTAGAAGATATAGATAATGAATCTGAAGTACTTAATGATAAGGAAGGAGATGTAGAAGTAGATGTTGAGGTTGAGGTACTTAATGATTGTGATAATGATGAACTTATAGATGCAGATGCTGAAGCACTTATTGATGGTGAAAGACTTACAGAATTTGATAAAGAAGAACTAATTGAGCTTGATAAAGAACTTGATGTTAAACTTCCAGAGGCCGAAACTATTGATGATGACATAGAAGCAAATGTACTTCCAGAAGTACTTAAGGATGCTGATGTGATTGAGAAGCTTTTATTTGAAATTGATGAACTACTAGGTATTGATGAAATTGCTGATGGCTGTATTATACTAGATTTAAATAAAGAACCAATAGAACCAATAACGGAACCTACTCTTACCATTTTCGGACTTTGTGTATTACTTTCAAATGAATTTAATGTTTTATATATGTCTTCCATATTTATTTCATTTGGTTCAGTCCAATCCTTTTGTAATATTCCTTTTTCTTTTGATATTTCTTCTATTCTTTTATAGTCTTTTATAACATTTCTACCTATTCCAGGAATACGATTAAATATAGTATCTGTTAAATCTCCTCCTAAATATATTAAGCTTAAGGTATCTCCAGTATCCTTTAATCTATATGTAGCTGGTGCTAAATAGGTTTGTGTCTTATAGAAGTATTTTTCTATTATGTTTCTATATGCTGGGTCTACATAAGATAATCCCTCTATTGGTATACCAAATTCTTTCGATATTAAATAAATATAGATGTTTCTTTTTCCAGGATTTAAGTTCCCTATAAATTCAGCTAATACATTTCTTTGAGTTTCGTAATCAGCATCTTTTAATAAATTCTTAAGGAATGAAATAACATATTCTGGATTTTCTATTTTTTCACCACTATTAATAGCCTCTACTATATCATATAAAGATATTTGCCTTAAAGTTGCAACTGCAGAAGCTTTATCTAGTAGAGTTTGTGATAATCTTGCAACCCCTACATTATCAGTATAATAAGGTTCTGGTCTTGGGAAACCTAAATCATAGAAATTACTTAATCTTGCATAAATATTTTTCCATTCACTTCCTTCATCTGGCATATGTAAATCAACAACATGCTCTCCATTTCTATATTTATCTATAACTAAATGCTCTTGTGCTACAAATCTATCTGTATTTAAAGTTTTATTAAGTAATCTAGCAATATCTTCTGCAGCTTTCTCTAATACACCAGGATCTCTTGTATTTATTATAATATCAACATCTCCAGGCATTCTAAATTTCCAAACGGCATTTCCATATCTATCAATAACAACATAATATTTTCCAATTCTTACAACTTTTCCCCCATATCTTTTAGCTATATCATCTAAATATTGCCTTACACTTTCAGATCCATATATTACAGCATTTTTTCCAAAGTTTTCCTGTATGTATTCTTTTATAGTATCTCCCATTTGTGTACTTACTAACTCTCCATATTCAAATCCATATTTTTTAGCATATTCTTCAGCATAATCTCTAAATTCTAATTCAAGGTTCTTTGTTGGTTTTATTTTTGTTAATACATCTTTAATAGACTTTACTGCTTTGTAGATTCTTTCTAACATCTCAGCATCATCATACATGCCCTTACTTCTTAAGTATTTTATTGTATCAAATACATCACTAGGAGTATTATATATTCCAGCTACATTTAATGTTATATCACTTACGGATCTTCTACTTATAAAGCTTTCTTCTTTTCCAGCTGAACCAAAGCCTAACTTATATTCATCTCCGGATCTCATAAAGTAAAATAGAGTACGTTGTTTATTACCTAAATTTAAATTTACTTTAAATCCATAAAATAGCCTATCTAATTTCTTTCCGAGATCTTTTAATATTTGCTGGGCTTGATAGTATTTTTCTCCATCTGGTACTTTATCTCTAACATATTTTGCAAAATCTTCTTCTTTACCTAGTATAACATCATCTCTTATACCTAAAATACCATTTAATCTTAAGTACATTTTATCTTGTGGAGATAATTCTTTTTCAATAATCTTCTCCTGTAAATCATTATACATTTCTGTTAATTTTTCTATAGTCTGTGTTGTTGTCCAACCCATAGTATCTTTTTCTGTTACTAATCCAGCTTCAATCATTCTCTCTTTGAGATATTTTTCTAACCTCCATCCAGCTTCAGTAGTATCTAATACTCTTTGAGCTTCTGGAGATTCTAATAAATAAGGAATATGTGAAAAAGTGATTAATCTATCTACACCATGAGTTACAAATCCAATACCAAAAGCACTTGCAACTAATTCAGGATTTCCTGAAGGTAACATAAATAAAGCATTAGTAGTACCTGCAGCTAAAGATGAAAATAATGGATTTCTAAAGAATCCAGATGGAAATCTGCTCATAAATATACCAATAGGAACAAAGAAAAGACCCATTTCAGCTCCACTTATAGCAGCTTGTTCAGCTTCTGATGGAGATAACCACTTTCCTTTATTTTGTAATGAAAGGGCTTCTTGAACTTCAACATTTATTCCAGCTTGAGCAATTACACTTTCTGTTAAATCTGTTAGAATTGTATTTTTAAGGCCAACTATACCAATGTCTGTTAGACCTCTACTTAACATACTACCTAATACTGAAGTACCTGCAGCAGTTAATCCTCCTGTTGTAAATAAAAATATATCTTCTTTAGGAGATAATAACTTTCCTGTAGTAAAGTATGATATTGCATTTGTAAGTCCTGTTATTGCAGAACCCTGTAATATAAAACTTTTAATAAAGTCCCCCCATGTTGGCATAGCAACTTTAGTTCCTGCTGCTGTAGCACTTTCTTCAGGACCAAAGTATTCAATAAGAGCTAGGCTAGTTAGGGGTTTAGCTATAGTTAAAACACTACTAGCTATATTTGCTGGAGTACCTACTATTTGAGCTTGCTGTTCTAAGCCTAAGAAAGATTGTGCAAGATTTAAGAAGAATTGTGAAGGTTGTTGTAATCCCCAATTAGCGAAAGTTTGACTAATACCTGCAGAATATTGAGCTAAAGTACCAAATAATTGTATTCCACCTTGTGCACTAAAATAATATGATAGTGGACTTTGTTCTATTCCCTGCGCTTTAGATATTATATTTCCTATTTCATTCTTATAAAGATATTTTTCTGGTAATTGAATAGGAGAAGCTATGACTCCAGTTATATATCGAGGTTGAGATATAGTAGGACTTCCCCAACCAAATACCGTTTCAAATACATTATAGAAAGTATTTCCTATAGTATTCCGAATAGTCCAAAAATCTGTATTAATACTTTGCATAGGATTATAATTTAAATAATTTATTGTAGTACCCGGTATAATATATTGATTAGAAGATGTATTATTACTTATGATATTTTTAATAACTGTAGGGTTAAAGATTGTTTGGCTTGAAGAGTTTGTTACTAAAGGAGGATATTCAGCCATGAGTAGGCTGTAAGGACTTATTCCATAAGTATTATCTAAATAAGTAAGTAAATCTTGCTGACTCTTAAATTGTTTACTATTTAAAATTTGCCAGTTTTTATTCTGTAAATAGATAGTATTATTAATTAAATCTACAGTTAAATAAGTTGGTGTATTAGAACTAGTAGAAGAATTTGTATTACCTAAATTAAAAGTTATTATTTCATTTGAATATGTTTTATACTGTTGATTGTAAATCATCTGAACTATCAAATCATAATTTGGATTAGCTGTCTGTAAGTTTTTAATAGGTACTTTACCTACAACCTGGCCTGTAACTGTATTGTAAATTAACATTTCTCCATTACCATTAGGTGTTACATAAATAAAGGCTAAATTATTTGGATTACCTGCTATTTCTAAATTTGTTATTAAAACATTATTATTTCCATATTGTTGAACAAAGCCAATAACTTCTGGATTTGTTATTTTAAGATTTCCTACAGTTAAAGTATATTGAGGAGGAGTAACATAAACCCACTCATGCAATATTGGATAATAATACCATCCAG
>JAPYVP010000006.1 GCA_028276785.1 Candidatus Nanopusillus sp.
TTAATCTTTTATTGCAAATATTTTTTAATTTCTGCCTTTTTATATCTATCATCTATAAAGAATATTTTAACATAATCATTTGGAAATCTTATTGCTCTTCCAATTACTTGTTTAATATTTATATCTTTTAATACTTCTGCTAATTCATTATAGTCCAAATTATTATCCTTAATTATTTTATATATTAATATAGATGCATTTGGTGGTGGAGGATACGGTTTTCCGACAATTACAATTACCTTTAATAATGATTGATTATCTTTTACTAATTGAATTCCTTCTATAAATCTTGATCTTGCATATGTAAATATTAAATCTTTATCAGTTTTTAATATTCTATTCAATGGTTTTTCACCATCATCTAGAAATATTCTATCTTTTATATCTAATTTTTCATATATATTTATCATAAAAGAATATGAAGGAAACATATATAATTGATATTTTTCTAAATTATTTGCAATAAATTTTATATCACCTATTAAATTTTCTATATTATTTTTATCATTTCTTTTTGAATATCTTGAAGAAAAATTATATAATACCTCATAATCCTTTTTCCCATATTTTATATCAACTTTAATATATTCTACATCCTTTATTTTATATAATTTTCGGAAACTTTCTTTTGTAAAATTACTTCCAGACATTAATACTACCGATCTATAATTATCAAATACTTTAATTATTTTTTCAAATTTTGTTATATATCCTTCCAATTTAAATAAATTTAATATCCAAAAAATATCCTCAGAGTTTACATAATAGTATAATTTTAATATTTTATTTATATTCCATCTTTTCTTTGGTAATTTAATATTATTCTTTGAAACATATCTTTTGTATGTTTCCCAATAAAATGATAAATTATCGAATAATTTTTCATTAGAATCAAATATTTCTTTTAATTTATCTCTATCTACGTATATTTCTCTTGAAGATTTTTCCATTCTTTCTTTTATTAAATATATATCCCTTGTATTAAATTTCTTTGCAATTATATTTTCTATAAATGATAATAAATCATCTGAGAATTTCATTAAATTATATCTTATTGATTCAAAATCTTGTTCAGGTATATTTAAAGCATTTCTTATAATTTCTACTTCTTTTATTAAATCTTGAAATAATAAATTTTCTTCTTTTCTTTTTCCAATACCTTTTTCTATATATTTTCTAAATGATATTGACATAGGATTTATAATTGATGTTAATAAATTGTGGGACTCGTCCATTATTAAAAAATCAGGTTCTCCTTCTAAGGATAATACTTCATTTAAATATTGATTAAAAACATATGGATATGTTGAAATATAAATATTTGAATCAATTTTCTTAAAAGAATGATATATACATTTTACATCTTTCTTTTTTAAATATTTTTTATATTCTATTTTTGTCAATTTAATAAAATTATAATTATATTTCTTTAATCTTTTATATAATTCTTCTGGATCATATAATGATTTTTTATATATACAATCTGCACATATTATTTCTTCTCCAGATAAATTTGATTTAAAAAATATTGGACATGTTTTCTTTTTATTTGGATATACCCTCAATATTGTATTTATTTTAAATGAATCTTCCAAATATCTTTTTATTTCTTCAGTTGTTCTTACGGCAATATGAGTTATAAAATCCTCCTTTGCTAAATAATCAGAAACTACTAATGCAATAATTGTTTTACCCGAACCTGTAGGAGAATCTAATAAAATAAATTTTCTATTTTCATTAATATAGTTTAATATTTTTTCTACAACATCAATTTGAAATGGTCTATTATTTAATATTGGATAATATTTTTCTATCATTATAAATTAAAGAATATTTTATAATTTGAAAAGTTTAAAAAATAAATAATAAAAAATATTGATAATTAAAGGGGCGGTAGCTCAGACCGGGAGAGCGTCCGGCTGAAGACCGGAAGGTCGTGGGTTCAAATCCCACCCGCCCCAATTCTTTGATATTATAAACAGTAATTATCGAGATATTTGTTATAGGAGAAATAATTAAATTTATTGAGAAAAGCTTTATCATACATAAAGGCACATTTTTAATGCGGCGGAGGGGATTTGAACCCCTGACGGGACTAACCCATCGGGTTTCTTACCAATTGGGGTCTTAAGCCCGACCCCTTTGACCGCTCGGGCACCGCCGCGTATTTTATTTTTATTACACTTCATTTTTTAAATCTTTTTTATCATAAAAATAAAATGGTAAATATATACAAAAAAGGAGGATTATCTGTTTATCAAGGCAGAGATTTAAGAAAAGAAAATGGTAAAATAAAATCTCCTAATAGTAAAAAAAGAAAAGCAAACTATGGAAGATATCCAATTTTAACAAAAATATCAAAAAGTAATGAAGAAGTAAGATATATATTTAGAACAAAAGGTGGAAATTATAAAGTAAAATTAAAAAGTGCATTATATGTAAATGTACTCAATCCAGAAACAAAAGAAATTAAAAGAGTAAAAATATTGGGTGTTATCAAAAACCCAAATGATAAAAACTTAGATAGAGAGAAAATAATAACTAAAAATGCTATATTAAATACTGAAATAGGAAAAGTTTTAGTAACATCAAGACCGGGTCAGGACGGGGTTATAAATGGAATATTAATAAAAGAATAGTTTTTAAATCAATTTATAAAATAAATTTATAAAATCTTCTTGTATATTTTGTTTATGGACATAGTAAGACCTTTAGATATAATAACACAATCAAAAGGAAAAGAAATAATAGTAGAAATGAAAAATGGTAAACAATACAAAGGTAAATTAGTAGCTTCTGATGTTCACCCAAACATGGTATTAGAAGATGTAACAGAGCTAGATACTAATAAAAAATTACCTTGGATATTCTTAAGGGGTGACAATATATCTGTCATAAAACCAGTTGATTAATCAATAAATTAAATCATTTTTTTATTGAGTTATAAAAATGTATATGGAAATTTAATCATAATACCACAATTTTTTAATTTTTATTTTTAAATTTAATAAATTAAAAATAAAAATTATACCAAATCGTCTTCAGAAATCACAACAAAATCTCCAATTGCCTTTACTGCCATAAATGGTACTAAAAATCCATCTTTTACTTTTTCTAATCCTAATCGTTGAGCATTTTCAGTAGGATTCTTTAATATAATATTTAATACCTCTCCTGTTTTCTCTTCGAATTGTAGATCTGCAATTTCCCCCAATTTCCTACCCTTATCTGTAACAACTGGTTTGTTTAATAAGGATGATGCTTCATATCTTTCCATATATATAAATATAGAAAATATCTAAATATAAAATTTATACATCCCTAACACCATCCTCACTTATTCTAAATACAGCTTCTCTTTCAGGTAAGTGGGGTGCATCAATTAACCTAGCAATCCTAGTTCTTTCTTTACCTTTTCTCAGGAATATTCTATATGTAATTGCATGGGCCAAAACATGCCCTCCAACTGCTTGCTGATCTAAAGCAAAATAACCTTCTGGTTTTGCCATAACTTGATTTGTTACATATACTGCTAAGTTATAAACTGTAGCCAATTTCAATAGATCTCTTAAGTGTTGATTTAACTTTTGCTGCCTTTCAGCTAAATTACTTCTTCCCACATATTCTGCCCTGAAGTGTGCAGTAATAGAATCTATAACTATTAATCTTATATTTCTTCCTTCATGAATTAAACTAGGTATTTTCTTTACAATACTTATTTGATGATCTGAATTATATGCTCTTATAAATATTATATTCTTTAAAACACTATCTGGATCTAATTCTACACCTTTTGCCATTTGTATAATTCTTTCTGGTCTAAATGTTCCCTCTGTATCAATATAAACCGCCTGAGCCGGTTTATTTGGTTCGCTTAATCCACCATTTTCCTTTGGCAATTGAACATTAACTGATAATTGATGACCCAATTGTGTCTTTCCAGAACCAAATTCACCAAAAGCTTCTATTAATGCTTGTGTTTCAACACCTCCTCCAAGTAAATTATCCAAAGCTTTTGAACCTGTAGTTATCCTTTCTACAGTTTTTCTTGAATTATAAAAATCATATGCAGATACAAATCCTTGTCCAACAATATTTTGAGCCATTTCTAATAATTTTCTGGCAGTTTCTTCTCCAAGTCCAGCTTTTTCTACTAATTCATGAACAGAAGACACAGCTAAATCTTCTAATGAAAATATACCAGCTTCTCTTAATTTCTGTGCAGTTTTTGGACCTACACCTGGTAAATCTTCCAAATCTTTAATTTGTTTCTTTTCTTCCTCTTCCATTAAAAAGATATATAATTAAAGTTTATAATTTTATATAGAGTTAAATTCTCTCATTAAAATGTTTTTTATTTCTTCTTTATTTAGTGATAAATATTTTAGATAATTTTCTTCTTTTTCAGTTAATTTGAATATTTTAGATCCATGAAATCCTTTTGATTTATTATTTTCTATATCTAATATTGGCAATAGAATTGATATACCATTTTCTTCCAACAAATATTGGGATAATTTTCCTTCAGAATTTTCAGAATTTTTATCAATAAATATTTTAGATATTAAAACAACATTATTTTTGTTGTATATCTTTTCTATTGAATCTAAAGAAGAATTACCATTTACTTTATATAAATTATATACTCTTAAATTTCCAGAATTATTGATTAAAATATTTATCTTTACTTTTCCAATTATATTAAATTCATTATACATCATTGAAATACCATTATTATCAATTTTTATTTTTATTTCAGAATTATTTATATTAAAAACGTTATAATAGATATTATTGTCCAAATTAATTTCAATGTATTGATCTTTATTTATATCAAATTCTTTTTCAATTATTTTATAATTGTCAAAAACTTTGTCATAATATTTTTTAAATATATTTTTAAAAAATGTTGAATCCATCTTTTTCAATCTTATCCAATATACTCTTGTCCCCAATATATTTTACTTTTCCATCAATTAATATTATTACTTTATCAACATCTAATTCTCTAGCAAATTTTAAATTATGGGAAATTAATATTATCATTTTATTTTCTCTTTTAAATTGACCTAAATAGTATTTTAACTTATTTAAAAATTCAATATCTACTCCAGAATCTATTTCATCAAATATAATAATCTTTCTATTTAATAGTATTGATAATAATAATGAAAATCTCTTTTTTTCTCCTCCGGATAAATTATAATTAACCCCTCTATCTAGAAAATCTTCCGGTAATCCTAAATCTTTTCCCAAATTTAATATCTTTTTTTCATCAAAATTATCCAAAATATACATTAATAAAGTTCTTGTTCTAATATTTTCTATTTCAACAGAATCTTGAAAAGAATAAAATATGTGTTTTGCTATGTTTTCAGTTTTTTCATTTGTTATATCTATATTGTCTAAAATTATTTTTCCATCCTTTTTTAAACTTTCATCGTTTAATATTGCTTTTGCCAATGTTGTTTTTCCAGAACCATTTGGACCAAATACTAAATATAATTTCCCATATTCAAATTCCAAATTTATGTTTTCTAATATTTTTTTATTATCAGAATATACATTTAATCCCTCTATTTTTAGCATTTAAAAAATATACCTTTAACTCTTATAAATATAACTATGTTATACCTGCCTAAAAGATTTAAATCCGGGAGTCAAACCTCTTAAAGCTCTCTTCCTATTCTTACTATTTAACAACCAAGAATATTCTTCCCTACTATATACATTTGGATTATTTGGATCCGCCAATATAACTTCATACCACTTATATTTACCATCCTCCCCAACATAATATGAATTTATTACTTCCAAATTTGGATGTTTTCTTTGTGCTCTTTGTTCTGCAATTGCCCTCAAACTAATATTTAATGACCTATAGTAATAATAACTTTTTGTTTTAACATGCCTTGGCATATCTTTTCTTTTTCTCCATCCTTTCTTTACTCTTACCCTAACTAATACAATCCCATTTATTGGTTTCCATCCTAACTTTCTGGCTCTATCTAATCTTGTTGGTCTTTCTATTCTAATAATTTCGGGTTCCCTTCTCCATTTAATTAATCTATCCTTAACTAATTTCTTTAAATTTTCATCTTTAAATCTCTTTTTCCATGTTTCAAAAATATATTTATATGCCGATTTCATTGTTTGTTTTGATTATCTTGTTTTTGCTCTTGCTTATTTTCCTCACTAAATTCTTTTTGTACCTCCTTTAATTCTCTATTTAATTTTATATCTTCATATCCAATCCATAATATTAGTACGCCCAATATTAGTAATATTAATCCAGCCAATCCTTTTATTACTAATATAGTTTCTCCTAACCAATAGTATATTAAGAATCCACCTATTACCAACAATATTAATCCTAACAAACTTTCTTTTATCCAATCCTCCATTCTTTATATTTTGTTATAAATAGTTTTTTAAATTATATATTATGCATGAGATTATAGAAGAATTACGTAAATTGATTAATACTATTCCATATGGTAAAGTAACAACATTTAAAATATTATCAGAGTATTTAGGGGATATATATTCAATAAAATTTATTATGAATTATTATAAAAAAATAGATGGACCATGGTGGAGAGTTGTAAATTCTGATGGGGTAATAAATAATAAAATACAAGAAGAATTATTAAAAAAAGAAGGAATAGAAATTATAAATAATAAAATAGTAAATTTAGAAAAATACTTATTTAATAATTTTAATATAAAAGAAAAAATATTAAAAAAATATAGAAAGATTCAGGAAGAATTAGCTAACAAAATTATTTTAGAAGATAATATAAATGATATAAATTTAATTGGAGGAGTTGATTTAAGTTATAAAAATGATATTGGCTATGTAGTATATGTGATATTAGATAAAAATCTAAAATTAATAAATAAATACATATTCAAAGAAAAAATAGAATTTCCATATATACCATCTTTTTTAGCTTTTAGAGAGGGAGAACCAATTATAAAAACATTTAATAAAATAAAAGAAAAAATAGATATATTATTTGTAAATGGGCATGGAATTTCTCACCCATTTAAATTGGGTTTAGCATCATATGTTGGGGTAAACCTAAATATACCTACGATTGGGATAACAAAAAAATTATTATCTGGAAATATTATTGATAATAAGATTATAATAAATAATGAAGTAAGGGGATATAAAATAGAAAAATTTGGAAAAATAATATATGCTTCACCTGGAAATTTAATATCTTTAGAAAAAACAAAAGAATTATCAGAAAAATATTGGATAGGTGGGAAATATCCAGAACCAATAAGATTAGCAGATATGATTAGTAAAAAAATTAAATATATGGAATAACTTTTTTACTTACTTCTCTAAATTTATCTATCTTATAATAAAGCGTGGGAGTAATTATCGAATATGAATATCCTAAAACCCCATATAATAAATGATCTACCCTATAATCATTATTTAACAACCCATATAATCCTAGTAAACATAAAAATATTCCCGTATTTAATAAATATGATCTATAAAGTTCTTCTCTTGTTTCTGGAAATGAATATCTTAAAGATGCTTTTATATATTTTCTTAAACTTTCTGGAATAATTTTTTCAATAAACTTTGATAGTTTTAATTTTTTACTTTCATCATCAAAAAATATATCCATACTTCTCTCTTTTATTTTTTCTCTATTTTCTGTTATTTTGTATTTAACTTTATCTATAAGATCTAGCAAGGTCATTATTCTCTAAATGCCTGTATAATTATTCTTTCTCCAACATCCCAAACTAATACTTTTTGTCCTTCTTGTATTTTGCCCTTTAAATTTTCATCCAGTACTTTTGCATCGAATGTTTCATATGTATCTAAATCCATTACTGTATATTTATCATCCGATATTTTTGCAATAACCTGTCCCTTTATTTTATTTATTACAGGAACCTCTATAGGATCCTGTGTTGGCTTTACCAACTCTGTAGTCTTTCCAGATACTATAGATCTAATTAAAATTCTAGCCTTTGCAGAACCATGCTTTCCTGTCTTTGCAGTTTCCATTTCTAATACTTCCCATACTTCATTATTATACCATATATATGATCCTTTCTTTAAATCAATAACTTTCTTAACTTGTATCTCTGGCATAAAATTATTATTAATTTAAATTACTTATATATGTTACTATTGAACATTTTATTCAAAATACATAAACATAATAAAATAAATTATAGTAATGGTGGATTATGAAATATTAGATAATGGAATAAAGTTATATAAAATACCATTTAGAAATGAGAATATTGCAATAGGAATATTAGTAAATATTGGGTCAATATTTGAAGATAAAGAATTTAGGGGAATTTCTCATTTACTAGAACATATGATGTTTCAATCTAACAAAAAATATAATAAAAATCTTATACATTTATTATTTGAAGAAAGCGGATCAATTCATAATGCAATAACTTATTATAATTATACTTTATATTTTGCTGCAGTAACAAAAGAAGGATTTGAAAATATTGTAGATTTATTTTATTGGATGTTTGAAAATGATAAATATGATAATAATGAATTTGAAAATGAGAAAAATGTTGTAAAAACAGAAATAATGATGAGAGAAGATGACCCAATAGTAAATTTGAATGATAATTTATCAAAATCTGTCTATGGAGATTCTGATTATGGGGATCCCATAGGTGGTTATATCGAAACAATAAATAATATAACAAAGGATAAATTAGAAGAATTTAAATATAAATATTATTCTCCTAAAAATATTTCTATATTCTTAGAGGGAAATATAAGTGATAGGGATGTTGAAATTGTCAAGAAATATTTTTCTAAGTTAGAAGGGGATAATGTAAAATTAAAAAATCCAAGTAAGGGGAAAGGAAGAGATATAATAATAAAAATGAAAAATATACAACAAATATATTATAGTATTAATATGAATAGTGACATTAAAAATATAATCCTAATTGATGCATTAACAAAATTTTACAATTTGGGAGCATCTTCAAAAATATTTGAAATATTTAGAAATAAACATGGTATAGGATATTCCCCTTCACTTTCTTTATCAAATTTCTATGATGATGAAATAATATATTCGTTGATAATACCAGGATTTCAAGTTGATAAAGAAAAAATAATAGATAATGCGATTAGAGAATTTTTGGATAATTTAAAAAATATTGATGATAAATATAGAAGGGCAAGATCGAATATATATAAATTTAATTATAATCTTAGAAAAGAAAATATATTAAAAAGAATAGAAACAGATCCTTATTTGATAAAAATATTGAATATGGATTATGATCAATATTTCAATAAAGTACATAGTCTATTATCAAATATAGATAGAGATTTTATTGAAGAGAATGAAAAATATATATATGATCTATTTGAAAAAGGTAAAAAAGTTATAATTTATCCTGAAGATTATGATAAAAAATATAATTAAGGGAATTGAAGAAACTTTAAGAGAAAATAATATAAATGAAAAACTCGCATCCCCATATATCTGGGAAAAATATAAAGACCCTTTTAAGGTATTAATAACAATACTATTGTCTATAAGAGTAAGAGAAGAAAGAACATTGGAAGTTTCTGAAAGATTATTTAATAAATATAATAGACTAGAAGATATCAGAAATGCATCTTTAGAAGATATAAAGGATACAATAAAGGATATAGGATTATATAATAATAAAGCAAAATGGATTAAAGAAATTGCTGAAAAGTGGGATTATAATAAATGTTGTGATGAAGAATATATTAGATCTCTACCTGGAGTTGGAAGAAAGATTGCAAATGTATATTTAATAATTGTATGCAATAAAAATTATATTGCAGTAGATACTCATGTTCATAGAATATCAAATAGGATTGGACTTGTAAAAACAAAAAATCCCGAAGAAACTGAAATGGAATTATATAAGGTTATACCTGAAGAATATTATAATAAAATTAATTTTTTATTTGTTTTATTCGGAAGAAATATATGCAAACCAATTAATCCAAAATGTAATATATGTAAAATAAATAAATATTGTAAATATTATAAAAAATTATTTGGGAGGAACAGATCTCTTTAATAATTCTACATGCTCATCTATAAGTTTTTCTTCCGCATATTTTTCTAATTTTACCATATTATCTATCTTTACTTTATTGAATAAAAATAATTTGTTTTGTAAATCTGCTGTAAAGGTTCTTATTTCCTTTAATGATTTTAGATATTCTCTTATTTCATCATTCAATATCTCTGATAATTGTTTTGTTGCAATCCAAATTCTTATATGGATTAATAATGAATTTTTATATCCAGAATTTTTTAATGCTAATATTGTTTTCTTTGTTATTTCAGATACATAAGATATCTTTTGTTCACCACCATATACAATAAATACAGCATCAAAATTATTTTTTACAATATCCTTTGCAATATCATTCAATTTATTTTCATCATACAAATATATTTTTGCTACTTTATCTTTATATCCATCTTTTGATAATAGTGAAGATACTAAAGAAGATGCTAAAGATGAACATATTCTATCTGGGTATGCTATTATTGCTATATTTTTATATCCATCGAATATTCTCTTTGTTATAACATATCCTGTTAATCCTCTCAGGTATATTTCATCTTCTAGAGAAGCCAAGCTCATTGTGTCCATAAAATACTATAACAAAGTTATATTTAAAAATATAGAACAAAGAAAAATAAAATTATTATAGGGCTTTTACATCTTCTTGAATATTTGTTTTGTTGCCAATTGTATATCTTCTCTCTTTACAGTTGTCCTCTTTCCATGGGTTGCCAAAGATACTGCTCCTTTTGCAATTTCTAATGCTATGTCTTCTAATTCTTGTTTTAGGTATCTAATTGCTTTGTCTGATACTCTTGTTACTCCTGCTTGCTCACCCTTTTGCTTTAGGATCCTTTCAACTACAGCCATTGGAATTCCTCTTTCTCCTCTTGCCATAAAATATATATTATTAAACTCCCTTATAAATTTTTCATATTTTGACTAATGAAAACTAGATTTTATCATAGAGATACTTTGAGATTTTAATCACACATATTTTTATTTTACAATATTCCATATCCCATTGGTATATATCAAAAAGATGGCATTTACCCAACAAATTTAAAATTGGGGTAAATATTTAAAAAATAGATTATTCTCTTGGAGCTAATACAAATCCAAATTTAAATTTATCGGTTGACTTATAATCAATCCATATTGGTTTTCCTGAATCAAATTTAAACGTTAATGTATCAGATATTTTTGCTACTTTAGATAATTTATATAAATAATCTACAGAATATCTTGCCATTGCCTTCGATGGAACTTCCATGGATAATACACTTTCGTCTTGGGGGGTTAGATCAATTCTCATATCCTTTAATTCTCCTTCAGCAATAAATGATACCTTTGGACCATCTGGATTTGCAACAATCTTTATTTCATCTGCAATTACTTTTGCAGATTCTATTATATCATAAAAAGCTTTTGAATCCATTTCAACTTTTACAGGTAATTCTAAGCTTGGTAAATCCATAAACGATCCTTCAGATTCTATTAATGGTAATGTAAATGTCTTTTTAGCTTTTCCATATACGGTTAAAACAAATTTATTTTTTTCTTCATCTATCTCCCATGATATTTGATTTTTTAATGCAACCTTTGTCATTATTTTCTTTAAATCTTCCAAATTTATTGTAAATTTTTCTTCATCTTGTATATCATATTCTATGAACATATTCGGATACATGTCTAATAATATTACTGCAACATTTGCTGGATCCAATGATGATAAAAATATGCCATCCTTATTTGCTTTAAACGTTCCTTCCGATAAAAAACTTACTATTGCAGGTAATATATTTTTAATCTCTTTAGCTTGTGGAAAGGTTACCTTCATTCATTATTATTCCAAAAAAATTTTAAATATATATTTAGAGTATACCCTAATAAGCCTTACCTTGAGTATATCCAAATATAACCCCTATGAGAAAAATTATGCCCGCCTGAATATAGTACTGTTGAAATAGGGTTATAAAATCGCTAAAACCTCCGGTAAAATTTTGATACTTAAAATATGAATATCCAACCAATAATACTGCTGCTAATATCAATGCAGCCATAAATGCTGTACCACGCGTCATAGTTTGACCTTTCATAAGATCATTTAGATATTTTAGTATTTAAAAATATTTTATATATAAATCTCCCAGAATATTTATCTAGATATTCATTATAATTACCGCATTTTGGGGAATATATGCATCTTGGGCATCCGTCAAGACATTTACATTTATTTAAAGATATTATAGACTTTTTAATTAATTTTTCTATATTATTATATAATATTTCTGCTAGACCGACTCCAGATTCATATCCTTCATATATAAATATTGTTGGTTTGTTTGTTTGAGGATGAATTGGATATGAATATCCACCAAGTTCTTGAGAATCTACAAATGTTACAACTGGAGATATTTTTATTATATTATGTTCTATTGCATGTAATCCAGATCTAAACGAAGATTCATAATCAACAATTTTCTTAACTAAAAATATTAATATATTATCTTTTATTCCATAATTTCTTTCTAAAAATTCTCCAATTATTTCCTTTATTTTTTTACTTGCTAATCCTCTATATTTTTCATAAAAGAAGTCTTTACTTATAGTAGAAGAAAAATTCAATATTTCATCAACATTTATATTATATTTTTTCTTTTCAATATATTTTTTTAATTTATTTAAAAAGAAATTATAATAGATATTTTCTAACTCCCTTTGATATCTTTCTGGTATTATAATCCATATTGCTTTTGTATTAAATTCATAATTTATACTCTTTTCATAATAATTTATATTTTGTATATAATTTTCTCCCATTTTATATTTTTCGATATATCCAATAAACTCTTTTTTTACTTTTATTTCTCCCAAATATATTTCCCAATCATTTATTACTTTCTTATCTATTGTATTAATTATCTTTACATCTTCATAATATATTGGACTTGTTTCTATATTTGAAAATTCTGGTCTAAAGAATACAAATGTAACATTATCTATATTATAATAATCTGTTATTCTAATTGCCTTTCCTGAAGAATAATATACCATTCCTGGTAATAAATAATCATAAAATGCAGGTTCATCCATTTCTTCTAAAATTTTTCCTTTACCCTTTAACATATTTATTATCCTTATCAATCCTTCCTTTTTCTTTATTCTTTTTATCATATCTTCTTCTTCCTTTGTTAAATCTACAATATAATATACCTTATCTGAAATATTTCTTAATCCAGAATATATTACTTGAGTATTTAATTTATAATATTCTTTTCCAAATAACGGATCTCTTATCTTTGATACAATATTTTCTTTTTCCAATTCTTCTAAATATTTCTTCTCCAAATCATTTAATATACTTTTATCAATTCTTCCAAATTCATTTATCAAATATTTTAGATGTCTCTTAACAACTTTTTCATTGTCTAAATTTAAAGGAATATTATCTAACTTATTTTTCTCAATTCTATCTAAAAATTCATTTATATTTGTTGAATAATAAAAGTCCAATGCATCCTTTTTAAATATCATTATATCTATTGAATCGGAAATCCTTCCAGATCTTCCAAATCTTTGGATTATTGAAGAAATTCCATCTCTAGGTATTCCATAATTTACTACAGATCTTATTTCACCAATATCTATTCCAAGTTCTAATGCAGATGTAGTTAATAATATTAAATATTCTCCAGATTTGAATTTTTGTTCAATTTCTTTCCTTTTTTCCCTTAAATAACTTGCCTTATATGTATAGATTTTATTGTACTTATCTAAATCTTGTGATTCTAATCTCAATAATTCAACTCCTTTTTTTGATTCAATAAATATTAAAGACTTTATATTATTTTCTAATAAAATTCTTATTGACCTTTTTAACAACAATCTCGAACTTGAACTTTTTGGGTCTAAACAAATTATATATTTTCTATATTTATTACTATAATCTTTATCAATTAATTCAAAATCTAGATCAAACATATTTTTTGCAAATTCTACAGGATTTCTTAATGTTGCGGACAATGTTAATATTTTAAAATTATTATTTTTGTAGAAATATTTTAACAATCTGATTAATCTTCTAAATGTGTATGCAGCATTTGTTCCAAATACCCCTCTATATGAATGCAATTCATCTACAACAATTAAATCTAAATTTCTAAAGAAATAAAATAATTTATCATGATTTTTTAATATATATAAATGTAAATTATCAATTGTGGTTAAAATTACGTTTGGCCTTTCCCTTATTATTTTTTCCTTTTCACTATATGTTAAATCTCCCAAAATAAATTTCATCTTAATATTTAATTTTTTATTTGTATGATTTTCAAAATCTTTTATCAACTCTTCAAATTTTTCATATTGATCGTATAATAATGCTCTTAATGGATAAATTAATAAAAATGTCTTGTTTGGATATTTTAATATATTATCAATAATATATAATCTAAATATATGGGATTTTCCCGAGGCTGTTGGTGTTGTTACAATTAGATTTTTATTTTTATATAATAAATTTAATGCTTCAGCCTGGTGTTTATATAACTTAAAATTTCTAGAATTTAAATACTCATTTAATTCTTTATTATAAAATTCAAAATTATCGAATTCAGCATTTTTATTATTAATTAATTTAATTCCAACTATATAATCTTTAAACTCTTTTTCAAAAATATTTTTTAAATCATCAATATTCATATTTGATATATAAAATTAAACATTTTTATATTAAATATAATGAAATATTTCTCAGAATTAGCAGAAGTATTGGAAAAAATTGAAAAAATTAATGAAAAATCATTGAAAATTGACATTTTATCCAGATTTATAAAGTCCTTAGATAAAAATGAATTAAAAATAACTATTTGGTTAATTTTAGGAAATACTGAAGAAGAGTGGGTTGAAAGAAGATTAAATGTATCTGTAGGTACAATTATAAGAGTACTAAAAAATTTAGGAGTAAATATTAAAGAATTAAGTTTGTTATATAAAAGATCTGGGGATTTGGGAGAAGCTGTTAGAATTATTTATGAAAAGGGGAATATAAAATTAAACAAATGGTTTGCCAAAAAATATACAATAATTGATATATATAACGAATTAAAGAAAATTGAAAATTTAGAAGGTGAGGGATCTAGAGAAAAAAGAATATTATATTTAGAAGGAATATATAAAAACTTATCACCTTTGGAGGCAAAATTACTGACAAGAATTTTACAAGGTGATATGAGATATGGTGTATCAGAAGGAACAATTGAAGATTGTTTATCTTATATATATGGCATTGATGATGAAAAAATTAAAATTGCACACGCAATAATCGGGGATATTGGTATTTTGTCAGAATATTTATTTGATAATCCAAAAAATATTGAAAATGTTAATGTTAGATTATTTCATCCATTTAAACCAATGCTTGCAGAAAAGGCAAATAATTTTCAAGATGTATTTAATAACTTCTCTCCCGCAGCTTTTGAATTTAAGTTTGATGGAATAAGAGCACAAATACATAAAAAAGGAAATGAAGTAAAAGTATTCACTAGAAGATTAAAAGATGTAACAAAATCCTTTCCAGATATTGCAGAATTAATATTAAATAATATAAAAAATAATGAAGTTGTTGTTGAAGGGGAAATTGTTGCATGGGATTATAATAAAAATTTACCATTACCATTTCAAGAAATTTCAAAAAGAATAAAAAGAGAACATGAAATTTCAAAATACATAAAAGAAATACCTGTTAAATTATTTTTATTTGATATAATTTATTTAGATGGAAAATTATTAATAAATGAAGAATATATAAATAGGAGAAAAATATTAGAGGAAATTAGAGGAAATATTGATTTAACCCCAATGATAATTACAAATAAAGAAGATGAAGCAAAGAAATTTTTCAAAGAATCTATTGACATGAAAAATGAAGGTCTTGTTGCAAAAAAATTGAATTCAAAATATATCCCAGGAAAAAGGGATAAATCGTGGTTAAAAGTAAAAGGACATTTAGAACCATTAGATTTAGTAATAATTGGAGGAGAATGGGGACACGGAAGAAGAAAAAATTTTATTTCAGATTTATATTTGGCTGCATTAGATAAAGAGACAGGGGAATACTTAATGGTAACAAAAACATTCAAAGGATTATCCGATAATGAATATATTCAACTAACAAAAGAATTATTAAAATATAAAATAAAAGAGGAGGGAAGAATTGTTTGGTTTAAACCAAAGATCGTTGTAGAAGTTATATATGATGAAATACAAAAGAGTCCAAAATATAAATCTGGTTTTGCATTAAGGTTTGCAAGAGTTAATAGAATAAGATGGGATAAAAGTGAAAAAGATATAAATACAATACAAGAGATAAAAGAATTATATGAAAAACAAAGAAAAGAAGAAATATAAAATAAGTATATCTTATTTATAATAATAAATAATGCTCAATATAGATTAAAATAGCATAAAAACATTAAATTTAGTATGGGCCCGGGGGGACTCGAACCCCCGACCTCCCGGTTATCAGCCGGACGCTCTAGCCCCTGAGCCACGGGCCCTAAAATTTATGATTATTTATCTTTTATAAAAGTTTTTTTAAATTAAATTTAATGGATTTCATAAGTCAACTATTATTAAAGATTTATCAATTAATAGGAGAACCTGTTTTGAGACATATATCAAACACTCCAGATTATGCAACATACTTTATAATTTTCATAATATTTATTACTATAGGATATATGATAGCAAAGATTACTACATTTATATTAAAAATTATATTCAATTATACAAAATTAAATCAAATCCAAAAGAAAAATCCCGAATTATTTTATGGAATAAATATATCTAATTTAATTTTAAGTTTAGTAAAATATTATATATTATTATATTTCTTAATATTAGGAATTGTTGTAAATCTCCCCCATTACTCTTATTTATTTTATATCTTAAATCTAATTTATACAGCAATAATAATATTATTTGCTGGTATGATTATTGGAGATATTATTGCATATCTATTTAATATAAAGAACAATGTTGCAAAAATCATAAAGGGAATTATACTATATCTATTCTTAATTATTGCATTATCATATTTGGGTTTAAATTCTACAATATTAGTTCAAGCTTTATATTATCTATTACTTTCTGCAGCAATATCTTTTGGAGTAATGATTGGTATTATAATAGCATTAGAATATAAAGATGAAATAATAAAAATAATAAAATGAAAACATGTGAACTATGTGGAAAAAGTACAGATAAATTATATAAAGTATATATAGAAGGTACAATATTAAGTGTATGCAAAGATTGTTTGAAATATGGAAAACTTGTTGATGAAAATGGAAACATAATAAAAGAAAATAAATTAAAAATAAAAGAAATTGTTGGAGAAGTTATAGATGAAAATTATAATAAAATATTAATAAAATATAGAGAAGAACATAAATTAAAGCAAGAAGATATGGCAAAATTATTGGGAATAAAAGAAAGTTTATATAAATCAATAGAAAATAAAAAGATTATACCTGATATAAATTTAGCTAAAAAAATTGAAAAAACATTGGGAATAAAGATAACTAAAAAGGAAGTATTAACCGAAAAAATAAATAATAAGGATAATAAAAATTATATAACAGTTGGAGATATTTTGGAATTTGAAGAATGAACATATATCATATATTATATCTATTTTTTGAATCTTTTATATTAAATTCTCTTCCTCTATCTATTGGATCTTCTACATTATTAGCAATGCCAATATTGTCTATTATCGGAATAAATATATATAATGTTGTTTTAGCATCTATTATTTTAGGCACAGGATCGGCCACTGGGAAGCTTGTAACATATACTATCGGTATTTTTTTATCAAAACCTCTAAGAAATAATAAAAATTTATTATTCATAAAAAGAATATCAAATAGTAAGAAATTTTACATAATTTTTTTCTTTCTTAATTTGTTACCACTTGTTCCATTTGATGATCTATTATTTTTATCATTTGGAATTGAAAGACTTAATATATTAAAATACTATTTAATAGCAGTTCCAGCAAGAATATTAAAATCTTTTTCAGAATTATATGCTGAAATATTTGTTTTAAATAGAGTGAGCAATTTTACACACATACCTTTATTTGAATTATCTGTGATATCTGCAATAATGTTTATTATATTTAGTATAATATTTTTTAAATTCGATTGGGAAAAATATTTTAGTAAATGGACATTAAAAGAGAAATAAGAATATTAGGAATTGATGATGGTTATTTTGATAGAAATAGAGATAAATATACAATAATCGTTGGAGTTGTAATGAGAGGGTCATTACAAATAGATGGGGTACTGTCAAATAAAATTGAAATAGATGGATTTGACGTAAATGATAGAATAATTGAAATGATAAAAAGAACAAAGCATTATGACCAATTAAGAATAATAGCAACAAATGGTATATCTTTCGGTGGTTTTAATTTGATAGATTTTGAATATTTGTATAATGAATTAAAAATACCAATAATATCTTTTGTAAGAAAAAAACCAAATATAAATAAATTTATAGAAGCAATTAAACATACAAAAGATTATGAAAAAAGATTAGAGATAGTAAAAAAATATCCAGAGCCAAAAAGTTATAAAACTGAATATGGGACTTTATATTTTCAATATTATGGGCTAGAATATAATGATGTAATAAATATAATTAAATTAACATCTGTACATTCTAGAATTCCCGAACCAATTCGAGTTGCACACCTAATTGCAATGGGAATAACAAAAGGATATTCAAGAGGAAAACCATAAAAATGTTTTACATAAAACATCAATATGGACATTAAATCATTATTGAAAAACTGGAGAGTTTTAATATTTATTATAATTCTTATAGCATCTTCGATATTTGTTACTTATGCATTAGCTAGTAAAAGAGTAGAAGTTACTTCTAGCACCATTTTACCAAACGGTACATATATATATTCAATAAATGGTTGTCAGGTAAATTCAATAAATTCTTATTATACATGTATAAATAGTAATATTAATTCTTCATTTTTACAAATAAGTACTAGTAGTGGGGATATTATTTTAGAACCGCATCAATATCAATTATTAATAAATGAAACAAACATCATACAAACTTCTTTAATATCTTATGGAATAGATATTGCGGGAGGTTATTTATTAATATTAAATTCTTCAAAACCATTAACGCCACACGAGTTATCCGTTGCAGCACAGATAATTGAAAGAAGATTAAACTCTATTGGTGTTAAAGCAATAAATATATATCCAACATCTGAAGGATATATAATTATTCAATTACCATATTCTGAAAGAGATTTGATTCCTTATATAACTAGTCAGGGGGAATTCTATGCAAAAATTGGTAACACAACAGTATTCACGGGTTCTGATATAAAACCATTATTTGGTGGACAATATTCTGGTTTACTAGGATGTTCTCCAGTGGGTAATCAATATGTATGTACATATTATTTTACATTATTATTATCACAAGAAGCTGCTAATAATTTTGCAAAAGCTACACAAAATTTATCAGTAGTGTTACAAAGTGGGGGTGCATATTTAAGTGAACCAATAGTATTCTACTTAGATAATCAAAATGTATCAACACTACTAATTGCTGCAAATCTAAAAGGTTCGAATACTCAACAAGTTAGTATTCAAGTATCCGGAACGGGAAATACTCTAGCACAGGCAAAGAATAATGCATACCAGCAAGCATATAATTTATACATAATATTAGAAAATGGGCAACTACCTTCGAAGTTTAATATAGTTCAGGAATCTGTAATTCCACCAGTATTTGGATATTATGTATTAAAATCTTTTGAATTAGTAATATTATTAATATTCATTGGAATATTTGCAATACTGTATGCAGTATATAGAAATATAAAGGTACCAGCTTTACTTACATTGGTATTAATATCAGAATTCTTAATTTCGTTTGCAATAGGCATTGCACTACATCAAACATTCGATATTCCAGCATTTATTGGTATTATATTTGGAACTGCAACTGGTATAGATGATCAACTAGTAGCTATTGACGAAATACTGAGAGCAAAGAAAGAAGAAAATGTTGAAGTAAAAGAAACAGAAAGATTAGACAAAGCAATTAAAAAGGCCATGTTTGTTATATTATTAGCAGTTGTATTAGAAAGTTTATCAGCATTTCCAGCATTTGTAGCAGGTCTATCATTATATAAAGGATTTGCAATTATGTTAATAATTACAGTTTGGGTTGGATATCTAATAACAAGGCCTGCATTTATTAATTTAGCAAAAAATCTACTCTAACTTTTTATAATAATCCCTCATTCTAATTGCATCTTCTTCAATATTTGGAGATTCTGAAATTACAATACCCTTGATTCTATATTCTTTTAATAATTTTAATATATCTTTCCAAGGCATATCGGATTCTTCTAAATTTAGATGTGTACCTTTTTTATCTAAAGCTATACCAGACATATGAATATGCATATTGTCTAAAGCTTCTCTTCCAAGTTCATTTTCTATTTTATCTAATATTTCTCTAAAGTAATCTACATCATTTCTATTACTTCTGTATCTTAAATGAGCAAAATCTATTGCAGGTAAAACATTTTCTATATCTTGAGATAATTTTATTATTTCATCTATATCACCAAATTTTTTTGATAATTCCATCGTTTCGGGTCTTATATAAATATCAATACTTTCATCTTTTAATTTATTCATCAATTTTTTTAAATTTTCTTTTATTACGTTATATGTTTCATCTTTTGAGTTACTTAAGTACCAACCTGGATGAAAAACAACAGAATATCCTCCGGATAAATATAATAATCTTGCAGCATTATGTAACATATCTATTGACTTATTTATTTTTGATTCTTCAGTAGAATTTAAATTAATATAATACGGAGCATGACATGTTAATATAAATTCCTTATCTTTTAAATATTCATTTATATTATATGCAACATTTTCTCTTAATTTTATACCATATGTAAATTCTATTTCAAATCCATCTAAATTTAATTCTTCATATGTATACATAATCCCACTTAACGTATCCCTTTTTTTAGAAGATAACGGAACTCCTGCAGGACCAAAATGCAATTTTTTTGGATGTTTTACCATAATGTTATTATAATACTTTAGTTTAAAATATATTTTTTCATAAAAACTTATCAAAAATAATAATAGATAACATAATACCTCTAAAAATTTATACCTTTCTAAATAATACTAAAAATTCTGTATGAACCAGTTCCAAGTTTTTTGGTCTAAGAACTTTTCCCTTTTCATATATCCACTTTCTATAAAAATTCTCATATACTCCAATAAACAAAAATTTATTATTTGAATCTAATAACTTTAATACAGAAGTTATGTTTGGTAAAAAAGATACCAAATATCCTCCAAATTTTAATGAATTATAAGCATGATCTAGAGTATTCCATGGATCTGGTATATCCAATATTATTAAATCTATGTCTTTTTCATCAATTCCCTCATTAATATTCTTCAATTTTAGTTCAACATAATCTAATAATTTTAATTTTTCCAGATTTTTCTTTGCAATATTATAAAAATCTTCCCTAATTTCATATGAATATACCTTTCCATTTGGTCTTACAGAATTTGCCAAATATGATGTTAATATTCCAGAACCAGTTCCCCCTTCCACAATTCTCATTCCAGGATAAATATTTACTAATGAATATAATAATCCTATATCTTTTTCATGAATTGCTTGAGGCCCTCTTTTTAAATATTTGACTAGATCATTAAAATTATCTTCTAATATTAAAAATTCTTCATTTAAATGAGATTTAATTATACTACCAGGTTCTTTATTTAGATCTTCCTTTTTTATTATTCCAAAATGTGTATTAAAATCTTTATCTTTATTTTCTACATAAAATTTTTTGCCAGTTTTTCTATGAATTATTATCATGATATTTCATAATATGAAAAATATATATGAAAAATATGGTAACATTATTTATAAACTTTTTATCTACGATCATTCCATAATGGCAATTTATAAATTTATATACTCTTTGAAGAGATGATAAGATTTATATATGTTATGATTATTATTATTTAGTAATGAGTAAATATTCATATGATTTAGACAGTATTATAAAAAATAGTTTCAAAGAAACTATAAAATATCTTGGAGATAATGGTATAAATAATAGAGAGCCAATATTAAGAATAACAAACTCTCCTTATTTAAATGAACATACATTAATCTCTCTAGCAATTGTCACAAGCCTCTATTATAACGAAATATCTAGCATGTTAGAACACCATACCAATTATATACCAATATCATCTTTAATATGGACTACTATATTATTCTGGACATTATGGAGATTTAACATATCCTATGGAATATACGTACCAATAATGAAAACAATTTATATTATAAAAAGCCCATTAAAAAGAGACATAAATAAAATATTAGATAATCTTAATTCTAAAAATATAAATGGGCCTTCTATTATTCGTATAAAATCGTCAGAACATGGTGTAGTAATATATCCAATATACACAGACGGGGGTAATATAGAAAATACTGTAACAAAATCCATAATTGATATTGTAGTAAATCACGAAATTGCACATTCCCTTGTCGGAATAAGTGAACTAAAAGCTTCTGCTTTAGAATATATACTATACTTTTATAAAAATAAATTATATACATACCCCAAAATTTATGAAATTATAGAAGAAAATATCAAAAGATGTAAAAAATATGTTAAAGAAACTAGAAAATTCGATCCTTACGATTTAGGAAAATGTTACGCAAATATTATTATTAATGAAAATAAGCAATCGCCAAACATAAATATAAAAAATATAATAAGAGAAATTAAACATTTATCTAAAAAAGATATTATAAATACAATAAAAAATTATAATATTAATCAAAACTTAAAAATTTAAAAATATTTTTTAAATTAGTCTATATATGAACTTTGATCGGAAGATCTAATGATGAAGATTTTTCTATTGATAAATTCTATAAATCAAATTTTATAATCAATTATGCTATGGAGGACAAAGACTCACTTAAAACCGGTTTGGAAATAGATATTGTAGATAGATTGAAAGTGCTAGAAAAAATGAAAGAAAAGGGGTATAATCCATATCCATATGAGTTTGATAAGACGAATGATATAAAAGAAATAGTAAATGATCCTGATAAATTTATGGATAAGTATGTAAAAATTGCAGGGAGGATTTATTCAATTAGAAAACATGGTGGGATTGCATTTTATGATATAAAAGAAGAAGGATATAAAATACAGGTTGTTATTAAAAAAGATATAACAAAAAATTTTGAAGATGCATATGAATTTATTCAAAGAGGAGATATAATTGGTATATATGGAAAAATAGGACGAACAAAAGCTGGAGAATTATCGGTATTTGCTGAAGATTGGGTTATATTAACAAAAGCATTAATTTCCTTACCAGATCAATGGTATGGATTTAGTGATGTAGAAGAAAGATATAGAAAAAGATATTTAGATTTATTAATGAATGATGACGTAAGAAAATATTTTGAAATAAAATTTAAAGCAATAAGTTATGTTAGAAAATATTTTGAAAATTTAGGATATATAGAAGTACAAACACCAGTATTACAACCAATATATGGAGGAGCAAATGCAAAACCATTTATTACATATGTAAATGATTTAAAAGAAAATTGGTATCTAAGGATTGCTACAGAACTATATTTAAAAAGGTATATGGTTGGCGGATTTAATAAAATATTTGAAATTGGGCCAGATTTTAGGAATGAATCAATAGATGTAACCCATAATCCAGAATTTATAATGTTAGAAGCATATGAAGCATATGCAAATAGAGATAAAATGATGGAGATAGTGGAAAATTTAATATATGGAATTGCAAAAGATGTTATTGGAAAAGATTATATTGAATATAATGATAAAAAAATATCATTAAAACCGCCCTGGAAAAGGTTAACAATGTATGATGCATTAAAGGAATATGCAAATATAGATGTAACAAAATTATCAGATGATGAAATAATAGAAATAATGAAACAGAATAATATTCAATTAGAATTAAAAGAATATAACAGAGGTTTAGCAATTACTGCATTATTTGAAGAATTGGTTGAAGATAAATTAATTGAACCAACATATATTATAGAACATCCAAAAGAGAGTACACCTTTATGTAAATTAAGTAGGAAAGATCCTTCTTTAGTTGAAAGGGCTGAAGGATATATATTAGGAGTAGAAGTTGCAAATATATATTCTGAATTAAACGATCCAATATTACAAAATAAATTATTGTTGGAACAGGCAAAAATGAGAGAATTAGGTTTTGAAGAAGCACATCTATATGATCAAGACTTTGTAGAAGCACTAATGTATGGAATGCCACCTGCTGGGGGGATTGGAATAGGTATAGATAGAGTAATAATGTTATTATTAGGAATAAAGAGTATAAAAGAAATTATACCATTTCCAATGGTTAAGAAAAAAACAGAAAGTGAGGCAGTAAAAATATTGACAAAATATACAATAGAAAATCCAATTGTAAAAGGTTATGAAAAATATTAGGCCCTTCCAATTCCAAATCTTTTTAATAATATTTTTATATTATCATTTACTAAAAATATAAAGAATAAACTATACACTACTATAAATAAATAATAGTAAATATTTATTGGAACAACTATTCCAAATCCAAATAATGAAATTAAACTTGCAATTATCAATCCTGCAATTGTAGATATTAAGAAAAATTTACTAGGTTTTGATTTATAAAATCTGTCTTTTTCCCTAAATACATATGGCATTAATAGACCAAAATATGTTATTGCTATGAAAAAGAAAGAATGTAAAAGATGAATATTGTTTATCTTAAATATATTTAATGCTATATATAATAACAAAGCCATTTCAGAAAATGTAAATATACCCATTGTACCTGCATATTCTACTAATTTTAATATATTCCATTTTTCAGGATATTGAGATCCTCTTTCATTATCTACAGATAATGCTATTATTTGAAAATCTATAATAAAGAAAAATAATAATACATCTGTAGATGATAAAATGTATAATGGATTATGGTAAAAGATTGTAGTAAATAAAAACACTGATAAAACAAATAATGCAATTTCTATTGTCTTATTTATTTTTGTTAATATCCATGTAACAACTCTTTGATATACAGATCTTCCAATTATAACTAAATCTACAATACCTTGTAAACCTTCTACAGTTAATACAACAGAAGCTGCAGATTTTGCAACATCTGTTGCATTATATACTGCTATACCAACTTCTGCTTGTTTTAATGATGGAGAATCATTTACACCATCTCCAGTCATTCCAACAATTTCTTTTTCCTCTTGTAAATTTTTTACAATATAATATTTATCCTCAGGATATATTTCTGCAAATATTTCAGATTCATTTATTAATTTCCTTGCTTTTTCAGGATCTGATTTTAATAATTCTCTTAATTCATTTCCGGATACTGCTTTATTATAATCTAATCCAATTTCTTTTCCAATTTCCTTCGCGATTGGTAATGAATCTCCAGTTAACATTTTTACTTTTATTCCAAGATCTTTTAGTTTTTTAATTAATTCTGGAGTATCTTTTCTTGGAATATCATATAATGCAACAAGACCAACAGGTTCCCATTTATTATTATTATTTATTGCAACTGCTAAAGTTCTATAACCCCTTGATGCAAAATCTTCAACTATTTTTGATACTTCTTCTGGTATATTTATTTTACATAAATCATTAAATATAACATTTACTGCACCTTTTGATACATAAAATACTTTATCTTTATATAATACTTTTGCTTCCGTTCTTCTAGTAGAAGGATCAAATGGTTTAAATTCTAATATTTTATAATCATCTTTATTTATATTAATTTCTTTCGCTTTATTAATAAATGCCATATCTATTGGATCATTATTTGATTCTTGTGATGCTAATGTTCCATATAATATTACA
>JAPYVP010000007.1 GCA_028276785.1 Candidatus Nanopusillus sp.
TTCAAAAAAAATTCTAATATAAATATAATTGCGTTAGAATCTAATACAAAAGATTTTGTTCTAGATATAATAAATAAAATTGATAAAAAATTCAATATGGGATTTAAAATTAATTTAAATATATATAAAAAAATTGAAGAAGTTGAAATAAAGGGAAATTCGATATTAATATTACCAATAGAAGGTGTATTTTTATCTTTTTTATTATATAATTATAAAAAAGAGGAAAAATACAAATATTTAATTCAAAAAAACAATAAATATTTTTATAACATTGGATATAATATTTCAGAATACTATATATCAAAATATTTGAATAAAGAACCCCACATATTTACAGATTATAAAGATATGCTAAATTTTATATATGAAATAATCTCTATGAAAGAAAAATATGTTTTTGGCATAAAAAATATCTTAGATTACCTTTCAAAATATTATTTATAAAAATTATACATTAAATATAAATAATGCCAGAATTCATGATTAGAGGGTATACATTGAATCAATTAAAAAGTATGAGTATTGAAGAATTTGCTCAAAAGGTTGCGGATAGTAGAACAAGGAGAACATTATTAAGGAGATTAAAAATTGGATTTCCACCAGAATGGGAAAATTTCTATAGAAAATGTTATTTACAATTACAGGGAAAATATAAGAAAACAGTAAAAACACATGCAAGAGAAATAGTAATATTACCTTCAATTGTTGGTGCAAAAGTTGGGGTATATAATGGAAAAGAATTTGTTGAATTTGAAATAAGACCAGAAATGATTGGAAGAAGGTTGGGAGAATTTGTATATACAACGAAGAAAGTTCAGCACTCAGCACCAGGTATTGGTGCTTCTAAATCTTCTAAGTTTATGAAAGCAAAGAAATAATTTTACATATTTATATTTATTAAAAACATACCCTTTGGAACAATTGGAATTATAATGTTAAATAGTATTATAACCATAAATAAAAATATTGTTATATATTTTGCTCCTGCTTTATAAGAACCATCATACATCTTTCCCATAGACAATCCAGCAAAAACTGCCTGAATTATTGACATATAATACATTAGATCATTAATAAAATTAAAATCAATTTTTGATGATTGTCCTGGCAATGAAATTTGTAAAAAGGGTAATAAAAATATTTGAAATGTAAATACTATACCTAAGAAAAACACAAATACAATATAAGAATGAATTACATTTTCATGCATTGCTACCTTTTTATCTTCCTTTATTTTTCTAATCTCCATTATACTATTTATAATTGCTTCCAAACCCTGTTCAAGATTCCCACCTTCCTTATATATATCTATTAAAGATTGTATTGTTCTCTTAATCATTCTATTATTACTTTCCTCTGCAAATTGATTGAATGAATCTTCAATACTAATACCCCAATCAATTCTAGATGATAAGTTTTTTACTAATTCATTAATTCTTCCATAATCGTTTTTTTCTAATTGTTTTAATGCAATTGGCAGTGATAATCCAGATTTCAATAATTCTATTAAATCTACTGAAAATCTAATAAATTGTTCTTCTTTTTCTTTTTCTATATTATTAACAATTGTTTGATAGATTAAATAAGGAAATATGCCAACCACTATACCAGTTACAATTGAATTTAAAATACTAAAATTGAATATGAAATATAATAAAAATATGAGAATTATAATAATAAGTATAGTAACTATTTCCTCTCTCATTCTTTTGTTAATTTATTGAATAATATCATAAAGCCAACATTAATGATTGGTAACCCCACATATGTAATTATTTCTAATATCCCACGAATATTCATATTATATGTTTGCTGCAATATTGACAATAACATTACTCCAATAGATATTATTATCATTGGAATTGTTAATACCATCCCTACATACAAATCTGAAAATGTTTTCATTATCTGATTAGTTCTCCTTAAAAACGCATTATATCTTATCATTTCTTGCTGAGAATATAATATTAAAAATTCTGATATCTTTCTCCCAGATGTAATGGTCAATATTAATTCTTCCAAAAAATCTTTTAGATCTTTTGATAACGTATCATCAGCAACAGATCTTAATGATTCTACTAAACCCCTTCCCAAACTTATTTTATCGTATATTTTTTTAAATTCTTTAGATAAATATCCATATTCTTCAGTTTCACTTATTATTTTTATTATATACTTTATTTCTATTCCCGCATCTGCTAATGAAGCCATATGTATTATAGCAAATGGTAAATTTCTATTTATATCCTCTACTATACTTTGCTTTTTATAATTAAAATACAAAATAAGCAATCCTATCACAAACAAAAATATTAATACACCATAAATTAGATATAAAATATTTAAAAAGTATAATGAAATAAATATTGAAATAAGAATAATAATTGATGAAAATAAAAATATGACAGATAATAGTTCATCAGGTTCTATATTATAATAAGCTTCCCTCAATGAATATTTTAAGTAAAAATATAATTTTGGATTACTATTTAAAATTTTTCTGGATAAATTTCCAAATATTTTATATGAAAATCTTATTAACATATTTTTAATCTCTTGATAATAATCTATTTTATGTTCTTTAGTTAATTTTAATTTACGTTTTATTTTTTTCTTTCTTTCTTCTTTCTTTTTAGATAATATAGTTGATACTTCAATAAATCTTTTACTAATTCTTATCTCTTCTTTCTTAAATATATCAGGATAAACTCTATTAATATAATTTATTGTATCATTTATCTTCATTTGATAATATTGAATATTTTTGTTTTCTTCTTCACTTTTTCCTTCTATGTTCTTTAAAAATTCTATTATTTTTTGGCTATTATTTATTAAATTGATTAAATCATACAATATTAAATATTTAAATCTTTCTAAATACTTTATTTTCTTTTCAACTATTGTTATCCTTCTTTTATATTCTTTCTCATCAAAATAACCATCTAAGTATAATCTATAAAAATATTTTTTTATCTCTTCCTTTCTTTTTATTTCCCTTACAATATTTTTTAGTTTATTAATGTATCTTTCTATTTCTTCTATGTTCTTTTCTAAGTTTATTAGAATATTTTTGTTAATCATTATGAATAGTTTATATATTCTAGAATATATTAATCTTTTATCATGATAAACATCAGATTTATTAATGATATAAAAATAAATGTACCCAAAAATAAATTTGAAACTAATATAACTTATCCAATTGTAGAGCCCTTTTCATATGCACATATATATTTTGATAGGAGTACATATGATATTGTATATGAAATAATAGAGCCAAAATTAACTGAAAATGAAGAAAAAATATATAAAAACATAATTTTTTATATTGAAAAACTATTATATATTAAATTATCCGAAATAAATAACTTAAATGATGTTATAAATTATTTACAAAGATTATATGATTTTGTATTAAAAGATTTAGGAATAGAATTAGGACAATCCTCTTATGAAAAAATATTTTATTATATTTTTAGAGATCTTTATGGATATAATAAAGTAGATTCTTTATTAAGAGATCCATTAATTGAGGATATTGAATGTTCTGGTCCGGGTTATCCAATATTTATTGTTCACAGATATTTTGGAAATTTAAGGACGAACATAATTTTAAATGATAAAGAAATTAGAGACCTAATTGAAAAATTTGCATTAAGAGCCGGAAAACATATATCATATGCAGAGCCAATTTTAGATGCAACATTACCTGATGGATCAAGAGTAAATGCAACATATTCACAAGAAATTACTACGCATGGTCCAACATTTACAATAAGAAAATTTAGAGAAATTCCATGGACTCCCATAGAATTAATAAGATTGGGAAGTGCAACTCCAGAAATATTTGCATATTTATGGTTAGCTGTAGAATTTAGAAAAAATATAATCATAATAGGAGGTACAGCTTCTGGAAAAACAACAATGTTAAATGCAATATCAATGTTTATACCACCAAGTGCTAGAATTGTTTCAATTGAAGATACAAGAGAAATAAGATTATATCATTCTAATTGGATCCCCTCTGTAGTAAAATATTCTTCTGATAAAAATAGAGAAATTGATATGTTTGAATTATTAAGAATGTCCTTTAGACAAAGACCAGATTATGTAATTGTTGGAGAAGTAAGGGGGGAAGAAGCATATGTAATGTTCCAGGGAATGGCTTCTGGTCATTCTTCTTTATCAACAATGCATGCTGAAAATACAAGAGCATTAATAAGTAGATTAACAACACCACCAATAAATTTATCTCCAACATTAATTGAACTATTAAATGTTGTAGTAATAATGCAACATGATAATTTTCTTGGAACAAACCTAAGGAGGGTTAAAGAAATTAATGAAATTGTAAAATATAATAAATTTAATATTGCGTATAAGTGGAATCCTTTTAAAAGGGAATATTTGGAAAATCCTAAAAAATACTTATTTAGATTAATTGAAAATGAGTTTGGAATAAAATATAAAGAACTATATGAAGAATATCTTACAAGATCAAAATTGCTATATAGATTATCTGAATTAAATATTTCAGATTTTCAAACTTTTAGTAAAATTGTACAAATGTATTACTATAATAAAGAGAATGTTTTGAAATATTATAATATTGAATAAAATTTGGGGTCGAGGGAATATATAGTCTCACGGGAACTTCAAGCGGTCGGCTGAACTCCTTTTCGGAGCTTACACCGCCGCTCTGAGTCGGATCTTTTATCCGACCCCTTAACGGCCGCCTATTTTTGAGGGGGGCTTCACCCTTAGATGCCTTCAGGGCTTATCCCTTGGGGCGTAGCTACCGGGCATGCCCTTCTCGGACAGCCCGTACACCAGAGGCCCCGGCCCGCCGTTCCTTTCGTACTAGGCGGACCTTCCCCTCAGGCGGCCAGCACTTCCGACAGTTATAACCGAACTGCCTCGCGGCGTTCTGAACCCATCTCACGATCCCCTTTAATGGGTGGACACCCCCACCCTTGGCGGCTTCTGCACCACCAGGATGGGGAGAGACGACATCGATGTCGCAAACCGCGGGGTCAATGGGGGCTCTCGCCCGCGACGGCGCTGTTACCCCCGGAGTAGCTTTTCCGCCAGCCCGTACCCCCACTAGTGAGAGTACGGGGTTCGCTAGGCCCGGGTTTCCCCCCTGTGCCCCTTGATGGTCAGGGCACAGTCAGGCCAGCTTTTGGCCTTGTCCTCTACGGCGGATTCCTGACCCGCCTGAGCTGACCTTATGGACCCTGCCGATACCTTTTCGGCAAGGTGCCGCCCCAGCCAAACCGCCCACCTGCCGCTGTCCCCTTTCGGGTTAGCCCTGAAGAACCTGGAGGCGGGTGTTTCATCGTCGCATCCTTCCTACCTAGCGGCAGGAATTCATTGCTCCCCGCTACCCTACACACCAGGTTCTTCAGAGCAACAACAGGCTGCGGTTAAGCTTCACGGGGTCTTTTTTACCCATCGGAAGTCCCTGGCCTTCTCACCAGGATAGCTTTTCAGGGGGCGCCGGCCCGGGACAGTGGCGGGCTAGTTACGTCGTTCGCAGAGCCAGCATTTAACTGGCAAGGCATTACGCTACCTTAAGAGGGTCAGAGTTACCCCCGCCGTTTACCGGTCCTTACCCCCCTTGAACGGGGGATTCAGATACCGGCACCGAGCAGACGTCACCCCCAGTACAAACCCTTTCGGGCTTGCTGGGAGCTATGTTTTTGGTAAACAGTCCGCCCGTCCTTGTCACTGCGACCTGCGGTCCACACCGCAGGCATCCCTTCTCCCGAAGTTACGGGACCAATTTGCCAAGTTCCCTAGACCGGCTTGACCCCCACGGCCTTAGGCTTCTCACCCAGGGGACCTATGCTGGATTTCGGTACGATCGCCTCGAATCGCACCCTTTCCCTTTTCATTGCCGGAAGGCCTCAGCGTAACCCTTTCGGGCCCATCAGGGTTTAGACCGGTTCTCACCATGACGGTACTCCCCGGTCCTATCCCCCTTGGCACGGTAAGTGGGTTTTACCCCACCCCCGTGTACGCCTAGCCCTCCGGGTCGGGAAAGGGCGTTGCGTTGCCGCATCTATCGGGGCGGTAGGGGAATATTAACCCCTTTCCCTTTCTCCAGACTCCTCTCGGAGCCTGGATTAGGATCGACTAACCCCAGGCTGATCTTCATTGCCTGGGAAACCTTTCCCCTTTCGGCCGACGGGATTCTCACCCGTCTGATTCTTACTACCGCGGGGATCTTCATTCCCGACGGCTCCAGGCTCCCTTTCGGGAACCCTTCTAGGCCATCGGGACGCCCGCCTACCTCACGCTGGCATTTGCCAGCGGACCGAGGTCTCGGCGGCTGGCTTAGACCCGTCCGTTTTCGGAGCCTACCCCCTCGTCGGGTGAGTTGTTACACACTCCTTAGATGATGGCCACTATTAGGCCCACATCCCCGATGTCTTAGGGGGCAGACTCCTTCAACATCGTTTAGCCAGCACTTTGGGGCCTTAACCTCGGTCTCGGTTGTTCCCGTCTCGGAGTTGCGGCTTTCCCGCAACCCCCGTTTCCCGGGCTACGGACCCTATGGCTTCGGAGTTGGACTCCGTACGGAAACCCGTACAGAATCCGTCGCTCTACACCATAGGGATCCTAACCCGAGACCTGGCTGGGGTCAGTTTCGGCGGGGACCGGCTATCACCGGGCCCGAGTGGCTTTTCACCTCTACCCCAGGGTCATGAGAGGAGTAAGCTCCACCTCTTCGGGCCTCCACGGGAAACCCCGCTTCACCCTGCCCCGGGGTAGATCGCCCGGTTTCCGGTCATACCCGAGTGACTAAACCGCCCTTATGGGACGGCGCCCCTCACCTGGAGAAACCCAGGTTGCGGGCTTTCGGTTTCCCTATGGCTTCGGCATGAACCTTAACCTCGCCACTCGGGTATACTCCCCCGCAAGTTCTTCAAAACTCACGGTAGAACTAGCTAGCATCCTATCTGGTACTCATCTGTCACCAGATTTTCCCAGATAGGATGCTTAACTAGCCCTACCAGACTATCCCCGCCCGGTTTCAGGCTCTTTTCACCCCCTGCCAAGGGTTCTTTTCACCTTTCGGTCGCCCTACTAATACGCTATCGGACTCGGAAAGTATTTAGCCTTGGGGGCTAGTTTCCCCCAAATTCCCGACGGAAATCCAACCGCCGGTACTCCGGAAACGGGAAATCCCGTTATTGTATTCCCATACGGGGCTGTCACCCTCTACGGCCCCGGACTTCCACCGGAGTTCTAGGAATACAATAACGGGAAGCTCCCGCTCCTTTACCCCACATCTCCTCTAAATTACTTTAGAGGATTCGGTTTAGGCTTCTTCCCTTTCGGTCGCCCCTACTCAGGAAATCACAATTTGTTTTTTATTCCTGCGGGTACTAAGATGTTTCCCTTCCCCGCGTTCCCCTCCCTTACGGGATGCCTTTCGGCAGGATATCCCATTCGGGGATCCGGAGATCAACGGTTGCATGCACCTCCCTCCGGCTTTTCGCAGCTTGCCGCGCCCTTCTTCGGCTTCCGAGCCGAGGCATCCACCGGGCGGGTTCCTGAGACTATATATTCCCTCTCATCCCCCTCATCTATTATCATCAGGCTCACTTCTCTACCTTAGGTAGAGAAGATCATATACATAATATTAAATAATGTAATATTTAAAAATGTATCACCGTGATTTTTCTACTATGAAAGAAAGCATTTTAGATAAAAATGTCAATTTTTCTGAATGGTATAACAATATAATAAGAATTTCTAAAATCATAGATGATAGATATCCTATAAAGGGGATGCCTGTCTACTATCCAAACGGATATTTCGCAATTAGGAAAATATTAAATATTTTAGAAAATGAATTGGAAAAGTATGGATTTGAACCTTACTGGTTTCCAATATTAATTCCATATGAAATATTTAAAAGAGAAAGTGAACATATAAAAGGTTTTGAATCTGAAGTATTTTATGTTACTCCCTCAAAACCTGTAGAAGAAGAAAAAGAAATAAAGTACATATTAAGACCAACATCTGAAACAGAAATGTATTACATGTTTTCTTTATGGATAAGATCTTACAGAGATCTACCTCTATTAACTTACATGACAAATACAGTATATAGATATGAAACTAAGGCAACAAAACCATTGGTTAGGGGAAGAGAAATTTTGTGGAACGAAGCACATACAGCACATAAGGATTTAGATGACGCTGAAAAAATGATAAAGAAATCTATGGAAATATATTCAAAAGTTTTTTGGGATCATTTATCAATACCACACATATGGATAAGAAGACCAGATTGGGATAAATTTGCCGGAGCAGATTACACATTTGCTGCAGATACTATATTACCAGATGGAAAGTTTTTACAAATTGGAACTACACATTTATTGGGGAGGAATTTTTCTAAAGCATTTAATATTATTTTTGAGGATGAACATCCATTTATAAAAATAGATAAAAACAAATTCGAGGCCTTTAATGAAAATAATTACAGATATGAAATAGAAATTATTGAAGATAAAATAAAAATAAGATTATACGATAATAATAAAGAATTAATTAAATCTTATGAAGAAAAAATCGAATTCGATGAGGATATATCCGAAGATAATAAGAATTTAATAAACAAAATAAATAATATAATTAAAAATAAATTTAATGAAGATAAATTAGTCAATAAGAAATTTGTTTGGCAAACATCATTTGGAATATCTATGAGAACTTTAAGTGCAGTAATTTCAATACATGGAGATAATAAAGGTTTAATATTACCTTTTGAAATATCTCACATTCAAATAATAATTATTCCAATATACTATTCTGAAGATGAAAGAAGTAAAATATTAAAATATTGTGAAGATGTATACAATTTATTAAAAGAAAAATATAGAGTAAAAATTGATAAAGATGATACAAAAAGTCCTGGATGGAAATTTAATCAATACGAATTAATGGGAGTACCATTTAGGATATCTATCGGAAAAAGAGAATTAGAAAAAAATACAGTTACAATATCAGTAAGGCAATATGACAGTAAATCAAAAAATTATGAAATCAAATTAGAAAATTTATTAAATGAGTTAGATAGGTTAATTATTGAATATGATAAAGAGCTTAAAGAAAGGGCAAAAAAGTATTTTGAAAATAAAATATTAAAAATAGACAATTTAAAGGATTTGGAAAATAATTTAGATAAAAATATAGCATTTAAGGTTCCTTTTTGTATGAAAGAAGAGTGTGCAAAGAATATTAAAGAAAAATATTCATTGGACGTAAGAGGAACCGATATTATACCAGAAGATGCAAAGAATAAAAAATGTATTTTTTGCAATACAGATGCAAAATATTATGTATACGTAGGAAAAAGTTATTAATGTGTAGCCGTAGGCTGCTTTTAGTATATATTTTTCTAAGCGGACAGGCCTTGTACCGCCAGGACATACTTCTCAAGGTACATATACCCTCTCCAAGTTTACCCAGAGTTGCCTCCGGGTATTAACTCTTCATCTTCATTGGGTATATGCCCGTGATTTCTGGTTATGTAGCCAGGGGTTTCCCCCTCCGATTTCTCGGTGGCTTATCGGTAAGCAGACCTTCCTACGGCCACCTTTTTATATATTTCTTCTAACTATATAAATTATGTCGGACCGTACACCATTATTTGCATACCTTGGATTATATAAGTTTGGAAAAGAAAAATCAAAAATAAAGTTAAATAGAAATAAAATAATAATACTTATAATTGTTTTTGCGGCTTTAGTATATATTGCAAATATTTATATATCATGCCTAATTTAGAAGAAGATTTAGAATATAATAGAAGATATAAGGAAGTTTTACATATATTTAATGTTTCATTAAAAAATAATAAAGGGTTGGAGACGGTTAAAAGTTTTATAAAAGCAGTTATTGAATATTATGACTATGCAATTGAATTATACTTTAAGAAATTATATGAAAATAAAAAGATTGATGAAATTCCAGATAGTCCAATCAAAAGATATAAAAAAATAATTGAAATTATAAAGGACAAAGAACTTGAAGAATCATTAAAGTATTATAAACTATTAAAACTTGCTTTAAATGCTGATGCAAAGATAATAAATGAATATAGAAAAAGTATGGTTATAAAATTTAGGACATTAAGTAGAGAAGAATTTGAAATAAATATAAAAATGTTAAAAGATATTACAGAATCTGTTAAAAAATTTTCTACAATTATTAGTAAATACATATAATGGCAAAAGTATATACAATATCATCTGGAAAAGGTGGAGTAGGAAAAACCTTCTTTTCTATAAATTTATCTAGAGCTTTATCATTATTAAACTTTAAAACATTATTAATTGATTTTAACCTAAGTACACCAAATATATCAATAAATCTTGGATTGGGTAATGAAAACAACAATATACATAAATTTTTAAGGGGCGAAATTGATATAAATGACTGTATAAAAGAGTATAAAGAAAACTTTTATATAATTCCTGGAAGTTTGGATATAAAGGACTTAATATATATTTCTACAGAAAAATTACATAAAGGGATAATGAAGATATATGACGATTTCGATTATATTATCATAGATTCTGCCGCTGGAATTGGCAAAGAAGCGGTAGAAGCATTAAAAGCTTCAGAAGAAGTAATATTGATAACAAATGTTGAGAAATCATCACTGATAGATGCATATAGAGTTACAAAAGTTTTGGATAATTTGGATATAAAAACTTTTGGAATTGTTTTAAATAAAATTAAAGGACGAGTAAATTATGTAAGAATTGAAAGCTTTTTTAAAAAACAAATAATTGGAGTAATTCATTATGATAAAAATGTGCAAATTTCAATGGATAAAGGTATACCTTTAATAGACTACAATATAAATTCTGTAGCATCCAAAGATATAATAAAAATTGCAGAAGAAATAACCGGAAAGAATTTGGAAATTAGAAATAGCCTCATAGATAATATATTGAAAATATTTAAATGGAGATAGATTTTGAATTGGATAAAATATTTGAAATATTAGATAGAAAAAAATATAAAAAAGTATTATTACAATTTCCAGATGGATTAAAACCATATTCAAAAGAAGTATACGATAAAATAAAAGAAAAATATAAAGATCTTGAAATATATATTTGGTTTGGATCTGATTTTGGCGGATGTGATATACCAATATATTTAGATAAATATGGGTTTGATTTGATAGTTCATTTTGGCCATTCAAAATTTTATAAATTAAAGATAGATGAACAATAACATATTTCTAATCTTGTCAATTATTTTCTTATTTATTTCAATAATTTTATTATTTATTTATTTATTGTCAAATTCTTCCAATACAAAATTTGCAGGATTGATATTAATAGGTCCAATACCAATATTAATATCAAACTCTTACCAACTATCAATTATATTATTAATCATATTAGTTATTATTTTGATCATTCTTATTATCTTCTTTTATAAGATAGTCATATAATTCTTTTAAATTTTTAAATACCATTGTAGCACCAGCAGAAAGTAATTCTCTTTTTTTATTTACACCACTAGCAACTCCTATTACATTTATTCCGGCCCTTTTTGCAGCAATAACACCATATATTGAATCTTCTATTGCCAATATTTCATTTGGCAATAGTGAAAATTCTCTTACTATCTTAATATAACCTTCCGGATCTGGTTTTGTCTGCTTTACATCATCAGAAGTTATTATAAAATCAAATAAATTATCTATATGTAGATGTTTTAAAATCTCTATTGTTAATCTTCTAGTATTTGAAGTAAAAATTGCCATTTTATATTTTTTATCCTTAAAATAATTTAATATTTGTTTTGCTCCCGGGTTAAATTTTATCTTTTCTATATATTCATTTACTATTATATTCTCAAATTCTTTCTTTAAATCTTCAATTGATATACTTAAATTATATTTTCTTATTATATTATATATTATTTCTTCTAAGGGCATTCCAAAATTATCTAAAGATCCATCTAAATTTATACCGTATTTTCCCAATACTTCTTTATGAACTTCATCATAAACCTTTAAGCTATTTATAAGTGTCCCATCCAGATCCAATACTACTCCCTTTAGGTTATAAAATATAACCATAATTATAATATTTTAAAGAAAGATATAAAATAATTAATTATGATTAAAATAAGGGAGGAGATAAGAAAAATAATAATTAACAATTATGTTAAGGAAGGAAAAGATCCACTTGATTCTATAATTGGACAAGAGAATGCAAAGAGACAAATATTATCTTCATTAATTTCTGGAAGAAATATATTAATAATTGGACCTCCAGGTACTGGAAAAACAACTTTAGCAAAAAATATAGCAAAACTATTGCCAGAAATAGATTTTCCGGATGGAATTCCGTTATGGGCATACGAAGAATTCCCTTTTGTCTCAGAAGAATATAGAAAAAAATGGAGAGAAGGTCCTTTTATAAAAATAAAAGGTGAAGATAGATTTATTAGAATACAGGGTTCTTATGATTTATCTATTGAAGATTTGATTGGAGATATTGATCCTTCAAAGGCACTAAAATATGGTATACATTCTCTAGAATCTTTTATACCAGGAAAAATATTTAGGGCGCATCATGGAGTATTGTTTTTTGATGAAATAAATAGGGCTCCTCCAAAAGTTCAAAATAGTTTATTAGAATTGTTAGAAGAAAAGAAAATAACAATTGGAACATATGAATTTCAAATACCATTGGATATAATATTTATTGCCACAATGAATCCTGAAAGTTATTATGGAACAGAAAAAATATCTGATGTATTACTAGATAGATTCGATATAATAAATTTAGATTATCCAAAAGATATTGAAGAAGAAAAGAAAATTATATTAAAATATGGGAAAAGCTTAGATGTTAATTTTCCAGAAAAATTGTTGGAATTAACAATTGAATTTATACAAAAATTAAGAAAAGATGATAAATTGGAAAAGAAACCATCGGTTAGATCAACAATTGGTATTTATGAAAAAGCCCAAGCATTAGCAATGATGGATAATAAAGAAAATGTTGAAATCCAACATATATTCGAATCTTTATTATCAATATTACCTCACAGAATAAGATTAAAACCATCATATAAGATGGAAATGAATGAGGAGGAATATATAAAAACTCAATGGAATTCTTTCATAATTGGAAAAGACTTTCGGAGTTGATTCAGAAAATTTAATAAATAGACCTGGAGAATCTTTTAAATATAGTTCAAAAGATATTAAAAAAAGTATAAACGAATTAATTGAAAAGATGATAAAAGAAGGATATCCAATATTTGATATAGATAAAATTATGGAAAATAAAAAAGAATATTCTGATATACTATCAAAACTAACTGAATACGATGAAAAAAGAATAAGAGAGGATAAAGATTATAGATTTAATAAGGAATTTAAAAAATCTCTAAACAAATTAAAGGAAATATTAATTAGTGAGGGGTATATAGATGAAACTGGAGAATTAACTGAGAAATCTTTAATGGAATATTCTAAATATTTAATAGGAAATATAGAAAAGGAAATTGAAGGAATATTTGAATATGGAAAATATCTATCATATTATATTGGAAATGATGAAGAATTCTACAAGAAATATTTTAGTATAGGGGATAAATATAATAAAATTAATATAAAAGAAACAATAAGGAAATTTATAAGGAATAAAGATGTTGTAAGATTCATTGTTGATGTTAAAAGAGAAAGTAAAGGTGGTAAATATATAATTTTATTGGATGTATCTGGAAGCATGATTGGAGAGAAAATATTTGAAGCAAAAAAAGCTTTAATATTGTTAATATCAAAGATATTAGAGGATAATAATCTATTAGATATAATATTATTTAACGATAAGATTGTTAAAGAATATAATAATGTTAGAGGGTTGAAAGATGTAATAGATATACTAAAGATTATACCAAATGGAAGTACAGATATTGCTTTAGCATTTAATTATTTATTAAATAAAGGGGAAAGGGGGCATATAATATTAATAACAGATGCATTGCCAACAAAAGGAAAAAATCCGGTAGAAAGAACTTTAAAGTTAGCTAAAGAATTAAGTCAATATTATTATATATCAATAATTGGTATACAACTAAATAGTGAAGGGGAAAAAATTGCAAAAGAAATAGTAAAATATGGAAGAGGAAGATTGTTTATTTCCAAAGATATAAAAGATCTGAAAAAATTATTATTATTAGAATATGAAATATCTAGACAACAGATGATAAAATAGTTTCTTCAGGCTTATTTTCTCCTATATATTTCTTATATTTTCCTGACAATTTTTTTCTTGCAACATCTAAATAGAAACTTATTCTACTTGTAAATTCTTGCTTATTATAATATATTGATAAAATAATATCCTTATAAAATACTTGAGCAGCTCTTGTATATGGCTTTCCAAATGCGTGTCTCATTCCCTGTGAAATTCTATCTGCACCAGCACCATATACTAATGCATGTTCTCTTACAACATGATGTGGATATTTCCTTATAATGAATAAGAATTCTTTTACTTCACTTTCCAAGTATTTTAATATATTTGTTCTTACTGATTCTAATGAATAATCGGATATTTGAACATTGTGTAATGCAATTAAATGACCTACATATTTCCATTGACTTTTTGGTATATCTGTTACTCCCATAATCTGCATCCTAAGTTTTGACACTGGAGCACCTGGAATTTTGTTATAAGACTTACTATATGAAAATCTTGTATAAGGTCTTTCTATTTCCTTAAATATTCTCCAGGGTCTCTTCGCCATTTTATATCATTTTCTTTAATAATATATTTATATCTTTTCCATAGTATCCATACGCACCACCCAAACTATATGGGACTTTTATACCCTTTCTTGGATAGCCCCCCGACGGGGGTTTTAACCTAAATACTTTCTTTATTTTTGGTATTGCATCTAAATCAACTTCATTATTTAGTAATTTTTCAACAAATGTATTAATATCCATACTTAATGTTTGCTTAATATAATCTTCTGTTAGTCTCTTATTTCCTTCCAATCTTCCTCTCTTTAACAATAATTCTTTTAATGTTTCTTTATCTATTTCCCCCCATGCAACCCATGGTTCAACTTTTTTTATCATTCCCCTTATATCTTTTGTATCTTTCATTATTATCGCATAATTATTTCTTCTCAATCTTAAAAGATATAATGTATCCTTTACTTCCTTATTTGCTTTAACAGTTCCCTTTATCCTTACAATTGCTAATAACCCCATTTTATACGAATCCAATCTTTAATCCAGAATATTTGGCATATTCTTCCTTTATTCTATATTCAACTGTTTTTCTTAACGCATTATAAACTGCCATTGCAAAATTATATCTCCTTCTAGTCTGTCCAAAAGATTTCATCCATAAATCTTTTATACCGGCTAATCTAAATATTTTTTTCATTTCTTCAGGTGCTACCAATCCAACCCCTCTTGGAGCTGGTAATAATACAACTCTTACAGAACCATAAGATCCTTCAACTTTAAATGGCAAAGAATGTGGGGTCTTAAATGCACATTCCCATGATCCACAACCTCTCGCAATTGGTATAATATTTAGTTTTGCATTTCTTAATGCCTTTTCCATACATAGGGCAATATCTGAAGATTTTCCCATCCCTACCCCGACATATCCATTTTCATTTCCAACAACAGCAACAGAAACCCATGATGTTTTATTACCTTCAGCTGTTTTTCTTTGAACCATTTTTACAAACTTTGGTCTTCTATATTTACCTTTAGATAATGATAATCTAATATATTCATATTTTAAATCTGGTATTAGTGCATCCACAATTTCTGGTTCTAATATTTTATATCCTTTTTTAAATATTTGCTCAATTGAATTTATTTTTCCTTCCTTTACCAATTTACCAAGGTTTGTTTTTGGATTCCAAGATTCTATATCAAATTTTTTTGCCCCTATTTTTTCCAAAGCCTCCTGTTCTTTTTTTATTTCTTCAACTTCTTTTTGTTCTTCTACCATTTTCTTTTAAATTTATATGACCATGCATAGGCCCTTATTTTACTACTTCTTCCAAATCCACAATGTGAACAATATCCCTTATCGGGATTATACGTTTTTCTACCACATCTTCTACATATAACATGATTTACTTTATTTGTACCACCCAATCTTGTCATTTAATGATAATATAAAGAAATATTTTTAAAGTAAATAAGGAACTTAAAATAATCAATGAATGTTGATATATCAATAATAATACCAACATTAAATGAAAAGGAAAATATTAATGAATTAGTAAAAAGAATAAGAAAAAGTTTAAACGATATAAGATATGAAATAATTTTTGTAGATGATGGATCAAAGGATGGAACGATTGAAGAGATAGAAAAACTAAAAAAGAAATATAAAAATATAAAACTTATTGAAAGGGGGTCGAGAAAAGGTTTATCATCCGCCTTTTTGGATGGAGTAAAACATTCTAGTGGAAAATATATTGTATTAATGGATGCTGACTTACAACACCCCCCAGAACTACTGAAGGAAATGTATAAAAAAACTTTAGAGGGTTATGATTTAGTTATTGCATCAAGATATATTAAAGGAGGAAAGATTGAAAATTGGAGTATTATAAGAGAATTTATATCAAAAACCGCAATATTTATTGCATATATTTTTCTACCAGAAACACTAAAAGTAAAAGATCCGTTAAGTGGATATTTTTTAATAAAAAAAGATCTATTAGATAACTTTAAAGTTTCTGATCCATTTAGTTACAAAGTTTTATTAGATATATTAGTAAAAGTAAATTATAACAAATTAATAGAAATCCCATATACATTTAAAGAAAGAAAATATGGGAGATCTAAATTGGGTAAAAAAATAATCTTTTCATATTTGAAACAAGTTTTCTTATTGTTCGACATTTCCCAATTTATAAAATTCTATTTAGTAGGATTATCTGGTATTATTATTAACTTATTAGCTTTATACTTACTGATATTTTATTTTCCATTTTATATTTCTTCTTTTCTAGCAATTTTAATTTCAATTATATGGAATTTTATATTAAATGATTTATTTGTATTTAAAACTAAAAAGAGAAAATTTTTAGAAAGATTTTTATTATTTCTTGGAGGTAGAGGTTTATTATCAAAACCTGCTCAATATTTATCAGCCCTATTACTTTATTATATTTTTGGGATAAATTACTTATTATCACAACTTATTGCTATATTTATTGCTGCTATAATTAATTGGGTATTCACAAAAGGTGTTGTGTATGGAAAGTAAAATTTATAAATTTCAAAATAGTATATATAATTGCTATTTTATACAAAAATAAAAGTGGTGCCATTATAATACGCTTTTGAAATTTATAAATTTTATTTTAATAAATTTTATAAATAGAATTTTTAAAATTTTCTTTATCCTAGCAAAAAATATTTATAATATCTACAACCCATCAATAACTATTTGTCTTCCTATTTTTTACTATTCTGTAGATATCTTCCAAGTTATTAATTGGTATTTTAATTCTTTCCTTTGTATACCTATCTTGTAGTAAAACACTATTCTCTAATAATTCTTTTTTTCCAACAATTAATAAAAACCCTATATCTTTATCTACTGCATATTTTATTTGCTTATTAAAATCCCTTTTCATTAAATCAATATAACAATTTAATCCAATTTCTCTCAATTTATTACATATATTCCATGCATCTTTAAATGTATCTTCAAAATATATTACACATATTTCTGTATATGTTTTTTTATCAACCTTAAATATTCCCAATTCTATTCCTGCATCAATTAATCTTTCTACTCCAATACTCCCACCAACAGCAGGTACTTCTTCATTTGTAAATAGTTTTAACAAATTATCATATCTTCCTCCTCCAGATAAGGATCCAATTTTTGGTTTTTCAACAATCGCTTCATATATCATACCAGTATAATAATCTAAACCTCTTACTAACGATAAATTTATTTCTATTTTACTTTTATCATTTAGTAAATCCAAAATATTGTTAAAATAGTTTATTTCTTTTGATAATTCTTCATATTTTGATAAATAATCAATTACTTCCTGATTCCTTAATGATATTATTTCAACAATTTTATCAGACAATTCACCAACAATATTATTTAATTCTCTTTTTACATTTTCTATTCCAATTTTATCTAATTTATCTATTATTGTATATACCTTTTTTATTTTTTCTTCACTTATATTTAATTTTTTCTCAAAAACAAATCTTAAAAATTCCCTATCATTTATTATAATTTTATAATTTGAAAAATTAAATTCTTTAAATATAAAATTCACTATATTTAATATTTCTGCATCGGATTCTGGTTCTTTTGATCCAATTATATCAAAATCTGCCTGATAAAATTCTCTATATCTCCCTTTTTGTGGATTTTCATATCTATAAGATTTATCTATTACATATCTTTTAAATGGTAGAGCTGGTCTATAATTTGAAAAAAATCTTGCTAGAGGTACTGTTTGATCGTATCTTAATGCATATTCTTTATCAGAATATGGTAATTTAAATCTCCATATTAATTTATTTTCTGCCTCTTCTCCATATTTTCCTTTCAATGTATCCCAATATTCTATTGTTGGGGTTTCTATTGGATCAAATCCAAATCTTTGAAATATTTCCTCTATTTTTTTAAATATTTTATTTCTTAATATCTTTATTTCTGTAGGAAAATCCCTTAATCCTGATGGTAAATTATACATTATATTAAATTTAAAAATTGTTTAATAAAATATTTGGTATCTATGGTCGCTCATAGAAAAAGAAAATATAGGAAATACCTTGGACAAAGATATGCTAGAAGGGGGTATAATGATAGAAATAGAGGCAAGGGTAATAAGGGTGGTTCGGGTTTCTCTGGATGGAGATTTAAGAAACAAAAGTATATTAAGTTAATTAAAGAATTTCCAGAAAGATTTGAAGATAAAAAAGGATTTACAAGTATTAAGTACAATATTGAAAAATCTATAATTAATTTAAGAGACTTAGAAGAATATTTTGATTATTTATTATCAGAAGGAATAATAAAAAACGATGGAGAATATTATATAATTGATCTAGATGAAATAGGTGTTGATAAATTATTAGGAGCTGGAAAAATTAGTAAAAAAATGAAAATATATGTAAGAGAAGCATCAGAAGGAGCGATAGAAAAGGTTAAAAACGTTGGTGGAGAAGTAATAATTAAATAATGGACTTATCATTACAGAAAAGGTTAGCATCTGAAATACTTGGTGTAGGAAAAGATAGAATATGGATAGATCCAAATAAAATACAAGAAGCATCCAAAGCCTTGAGTAGATCTGATATCTTAGATTTAATTAACAAAGGAATAATAAGAGTGAAACAGGTTAAGGGCCAATCTAGAACATGGGCAAATTATATTAAAGAACAGAAGAAAAAAGGAAGAAGGAGGGGGCCAGGATCTAGAAAAGGAGGAAAAAAAGCAAGACTTAGTAAAAAAGAACATTGGATTAAAAGAATAAGGGCAATAAGAAAATTATTAAGAGAGTTAAAAGAGAAAAAAATAATTGATAAAAAGTTATATAGAGAGTTATATAAAAGAGCAAAAAGTAACGAGTTTAAGAGTAAAAGAGCCATTTTAATTTATCTTAAGGATTTAGGAATATTAAAGAGTGAAAATGAAATTTTAAATAAATAATTTATAAAATTTTTTATTTAAAGTTTATAATCATTTCACTTATATATTCTTTATGGCAACACCATCTCAATTGAGAACGGAAATTGAATCTGCATTTAAAAAGGGTGTATCAAAAGACGACGTAGATAAAGTAGCACAACAAATAGCAAATAAATTGGGAAAGAAACCATCAGTTGTAAAAGCATTAATTACAAGATACGTAAATAAGGGAATGATAAAGGAACAGGGTGGAAAATATGTTTGGGCTGGACAATAAAATTTTTTCTTAATTTATATTTTATAAAAATATTAATATAACGAAAAATTTAGAACATAAATTTAGTATCTACATAGATTGGCGAAAAGTTTTATTTACAAACCAATAATCAAAAATATTCAGAATCTTAGTAATTTTCTAAATACTTAGTTTTATGATAAATTATTTGCATAAAGTTTTAGCATATTCATGAATCGGTCCAAATTGAATTGAAACAACTTCTAATTTATTTGGATCGAAAACAAAACTATAAACACAACCCTTAATAACATTTTGAATTTCTCCTGTAGGAGAAGTTATAATCTTTTTATAACAGAAAATGTATGGAGAAAAATAATGCCTACAATAAAGGTAATTTATATTTTCTCCCTTTTCATTTCCATAACTACATATGTAGTACCCAGTAGCACATACAGTGAAACCATCAAAACTTCCTGTAAATGCTGGATGTAGTAGTACATTATCTGATGTTAGATCATTTATAGTTCTTGGAGACCAAAGCAATAGCCAAGAGGGAGTCTCCAAGTATTTTCTTATAGTATTTTCTATGAAGGACTTTACCTCTTTATATGGATAAGGATTTCCATTTATTAGTTCGTTTATTTTTGTGATAAATGATACCCCTAAATTTGATAGAAAAAGAGCACAAACAATAATAGCAACCAATAAAGAAGAAAAAATTCCTCTTTTTGATACATTTTTTGCTGAACCATAAGCTATAAGTACAGAACCTATTGTAAAAATCCAAAATCCTATTCCAACAAAGTTAACCAAGCTTATCTCATTAGAAGTTGATAAATAATACAAAAAAGATAATGCAGAAATAATTAAAAATAACGAACCTGTAAAAATAATAGAATTTTTAGAAAGTAATAACCCAAGAATTCCAATTATAAAACCTAAAACAATAAGAATAAGAAGAGCCATTAGGATATAATTCGCAGTTATAATATAATTAAATAAACTTGCCGATAAATTTGTCATCTGAATGTTTAATATTTCTTCTTGAAACATGGTAATCCATGTAATATCTATAGGTAATCCGAATAAAGAGATAGAAATCCAGGGAAGAAAGAGTGAAAAAAGGACAAAAATAGTCCCAATATAACTGTTCCATCTATAATTTCTGAAGTAAATCTTAATTTAAAGAATTTTTTTATTGATGGAAATTTAAAGAATCTTCTTTTTTTAGGAAATTTATTTGAAGATTTATCATATAAATTAATTTTTTTCTTTTCCATTTTTTCTATCTTATTTAAAGCCTTCGAATATTTTTCTCTTTCTTCTCTTTCCTCCATTTCAAAATTTTCAAAATATTGCATCGTCCAAACAGAATCCGGATGACCACCCTCCTTTCTCCATTCTTCATAAAGTTTTTCCTTTAAAATAGGATCTTTAGTTTTTTCTATTGCACTCCAAGTTGTTACCAATTTGGGTTCTATATGTTTTTCACAAAACCATCCTTTACAATAAGGACATTGATAAAGTTTCTTTTCAGAAGAATCACCTTCTCTTACTTTACATTCAGGACATATACCAAATTTTATATTTTCATTAGAATTTTCCATAAGGGTTTATTTCAAAGAATTTTTATAAAATCTTATTATTTATAAGAATTTTTCTTTCAAACTCTTAAGAAAAATTACTAACATCTAACATTTAATACCATATTTTCTTTGAATATTTTACAAGATTTACAATTAAAAATTATAATTTGCCCCCACCGGGATTTGAACCCGGGTCTCGGGGATGAGAACCCCGTATCCTGGACCTGACTAGACGATGGGGGCTATTGTTTATTTAATATATATTCAGAATTTTGAGTTATAACTATTATATTTGTTCCATTATCATAACATATAATATTTTCCCACATACAAATGTTATAATATGTTTGATTTATGATAGAAGAATAATTCGGATACAATAATAATTTGACATAGAAATCTTGTGCAATATATTTACCAATATTGGGTTGATAATAAAAATCATTTTGTAAATTAGAAACAAAGTACAATGTCATAAACAATATTAATATTAGATATAATAAAATAAATTGTGATCTCATTTCCAATATATATATACATAATCTATTGAGCCATTAATAATATAAAAAGTTGCAATTCCCTGTTCAGCTTCACTTAAATTTATATTATTAAATGCTAATTGTCCATTTATTTCAACATAATAATATGGTAAAATATTTGTAACAATTTGATATAAACTATCATTTAATTGTTGTGTATTATTTAGATACATATAATTTATTGATATCAATGATGCGTACAAATCTTCTTTATCATATCCCCCAATATAAAAACTACTATAATATGTCGAAGTTAGAATAAAATATAAAACTATTATTACAACCACTAATTCAATAAATATTGATATACTAAAAGCCCTCATTGAACTAATACACTAACTAAAAATAATGAGCCATTATAATAACAAACCCTGGTAAATGCTATATAATTATTTTGTATGTTTATTATATCACCATTACCAAAAATATATTCTTGGCTAGTATTACTTAAATTTCTATATATTATTACATATGGGAAACTTGCTAAATTATTCATTATATTTGGATCAAAATTGTTTGATGTTAAATTACAAATATTATCAGTATATTTCTCCGTTATTTCTTTAATCAAAACCCTCCCATGCATGAATTGATTGTATATAATTTGATATTTTTCATTAACATTATAAATATAAGAAACTTTTTCCATCAATAATAAGGTAACAAAAAATATTACCAAAACTATTACGAATAATTCAAAAAACCTGTCTAGCATATATTATATATTTTATAAACATTTTTATATATAGATGTGTAAATGGATTCAAAACTTGTATCATTATTAAAGGAAAATAAAAAAATTGTTACTGTATCATCCAATAATTTACCGATATCTAGAAAAGATTCTGAAATGGTTGGAAGATTTATTAAATATTTAACAATACCGTATGCAAAGAAGTATCTAGAAATGGTTGTTGAAAAGAGAATTGCAGTTCCATATTATAAATATCACAAAAAACAAGCACACCATAAAAATGTAATGGGAAAAGTTCCATATGGAAGATATCCAATTAAAGTTTCAAAATATTTTATCAAATTATTAAATTCTTTAGAAAACAATGCAAAAAATGTGGGATTGGATCCTAACAAGGTTGTAATTATTTCTGTTAATGTTTCTAAAGGAAATAAGTTTCCCGGAAGATTAAGAGTTGTAAAGGTAAAAACAGGTCCTGGTGGAGTAAAGAGAACTCTAATTGTTGTCCATAGAAAAGTATCCCATATTAAGATATATGGATTATATTTAGAATCTTTAGACACATCTAAAAAATTGAAAAGAAAAAGCTTAAAACAAATTGTTAAACAAATATTAGAAGAATGGCGTCAAAAAATATAGAAGAACTTTTAAAAGAACAAAAAATACAGGCAATTTTAGATAGAACTTTAAAAAATAGATTTAAAGGTAAATTAATTAGTAGAGTTGAATATTTTAAAATTTCAATGGGTACAAAAGTTGTTATATATTGTGCAAGACCTAGATTAGTTCTAGGAAGAGCAAACGAAAATTTAGATGAAATTAAGAAAATTGTGGAAAATATTGCAAATGTTAAAGAACCAATCATTGAAGTTGTTGGGGTAGAAAACCCATTATTAGATTCTGAAATTGTTGCAGATTTAATTGCATCTCAAATAGAGAGATACGGAAACAGAGCAATAAGAAGAATAATGCAAAGAGTGATGGAACAAGTAATACAAGCTGGTGCTTTAGGTATTGAAGTGAGAGTTACTGGAAAAATAATTGGAGACAGAACATCTACAATAAGAGAACAAAAAGGATATATTAAAAAATCTGGAGAATTAAATAAAATAATTGGAAAAAGCATAAGACATGCAAAATTACCTTCTGGAGTAGTCGGGGTACAGGTTAGGATATTAAAACCAACGGACAAATTACCTGATAGGATAAGAATAAAGGACTTATCGGAAATAAAACCGGAAGAATTAGAAAAAATAGATCCTTCTTTATTAGAAAAATTGGCTAAACAAGGTTCGTAATTATTTCAATCTGTCAATAAATATTTTTATAATATCTTTAGAATTTAATATTCCCAAAGTTCCCTTTACACATTTTCTTTCTGAGAAATTTTTTACAAATCCATATCTTGAATATTTTGAATATATCATAACTGGTACTGGATCTGAAATATGCCTTCCTTTAATTGACGAAGTAGAATGATCTCCTGTAATTAATATTACATCAAAATATTCTTTTATCCTTTTTACTAAATATTCATCAATTTCTTCAATTATTTTTTTCTTTCTAAATGGGTTTTTTAAGTGTGATAAAATATCTGGAGCTCTTATATGAATAAATATTATATCATATTTATTTCTATTTGCTATTGCATATTCTGAAAATGAAAATAAATTTTCATTACTCTTTCCAGTAGTTCCTAAAGGTTTTTCATGAACAATTTTCAAATATTTTGCTATGGATAAATGAATGGGACTTGAAGATAAATATAATGCTCTTACTTTATATTTATTTTCGAATAAATCTTTTTTATTTAAACCTTTATATATAGTTTTATTTTTTATCTTATATTTCTTTAATTTTTCAATTATTTCATTATCATAATTATCAAAAATCAAAATATAATCATCATCTTTATATTTTATTGTATCATATTCTCCTTCTATTTTTGGTTCTTCTTTTGATTTTATTTCAATTAAAAACTGATTTTCTTTCAATTCTTTATATATTAATGCTTTAAATATTATTTCATTATATTTAAAATCATAACCCAATAAAGATAAATTTGATTCAATACATCTTGGGACATGTCCTCTTTCTTTTGTATATAATAATCCACATTCAGAATATCTTACCAATTTATCAATATTTGGTTTTTCAGCATCTTCTAGAGGTGTTTTATATCTTAACTCCTTAATTAAATTATCGCCCAATCCATCTAATATAATAAATATCCCCTTATCCATATTATTTAAATTATTAAAATTTCTAAATATAATTATTAAGCGGCGGTGCCCGAGCGGACAAAGGGGCTGGGCTCAAGACCCAGTGGAGTAGA
>JAPYVP010000034.1 GCA_028276785.1 Candidatus Nanopusillus sp.
TGGATCATTACAATATGGAACCGAGTCTTTTAGAAACATAAACTTTGAACCATTATGGGATACTGTAGTAGTAAACTTAACAATATATTTACCTCAAATTTTAGTTTATACTGCACCATTAGGAATGAATTATACAGTAATAGAAAATGATGTTTTGCCAAATGTTACATGTAATATATCCTTCTATGATAATAATACATTAATAGCTAATAACCAATCAATATTAACAAATGGATCGCTATCTTATTCATGGGTTATAAGTCAATCGCCAATTCATAACTTTAATTGGGATATAACATGTGTTGATCCAGTAAATGTAACAACATCATTTACTTATTCAACCGGACCTTACTATTATAATAAATTTAATATGTATATGGAGGATTCCGGAAATATACCATCTAATGTAACATATACATTAACATTAGAATGTACAAATAATACAGTACAATATTCAAATGCAAATATGAATACTTATACTTTATACTTATGGACTGATAACCAATGCAATTTTGTATTAATATCACAACAAATACAAGGTATTACATTTGATGAAGGATTTAGTACTAATTTATTATCAAATTATGCATTCCAATGGCCTATATGTTTAATAGATATACCATTAGTATACTTTGATAATCCTTTGATTGGTTTTCAACCATATCAAGATACATTAATTGCTGTAGAAAATCCACAAACTGGTTGTTATTTAGAGGGTTCTTATCTTTACTTATATTCATCTAATGTTTATTATGCACCAGTACCAATGAGAGTGGGAGCTCTATATGTAATAAGAGCAAATAATACATATCTAGCTACAGTTGAAGGACAACAATTACAAGCTATATCAATAGATAATCTTATAGCTCAAGTAGCTTCACAAAATAATCAATTTATAACAGAAATTGTAACATACCCAATTATAAATGTTACAAATATTTCTGCCAATGTATATCAAGTAATTGTAACAGCATCAGCAGAAGTTTCTTCAGCAAATATATCTATATTTTACAATAATTCATTCTATCAAAATTATATTTTAAATTCAATAGATTCATATAACTTTACTTTCCTTTTAAATGATTTGCCAGCAAATTATACTTTTAATTCAACTAATTATATGATTATTACATTAGAATATAAAAATGGAGTTGTCCAACAATTATTCTATCCACCCAATATTTTAAACAATGAAGTAACTTTACCTTCATTTATGATTTATTTGATAGCAATATTAATATTATATGCATGGACTAGAGCATTTTCATATTATCAAAGATTAATAATAGCCGGATTTGGTTTAGTTCTATTTTTATTACTTATGTCAATTGTAGTTCTTCAAACAACTGCACCTATAGTATTAGCTGCAGGTATCTTCTTCCTTTTTATATTAGATATAGCATACTCAGAGTTCATTAATTCTAGGTTTATGGGGGAACATCCTCTGTTAAAACCTTTAAGCTTTTTAGTAAGAATATTTATAATAATGACCTTTGTAACAAATATAGTAGGACTATTCTTTGGACCTTATGGAATTTATAATCTAGGTTTACCAACTTTAAATAGCTATATGAATCATGTAAATAATACAATTACTAATTTAAATAATTTAATAAGCCAAATGATAAATAATCCATTTAACTTTATATTTGATTTTATAGGACTTGCAATAAATTTAATCTATGCAATATCTTTAGCAATTCAAGGAGTGGCTGTATTTGTTTCATTAATCTTAACACCAGTAACCGTATTACTAGGGCCTACAGCTGCAGCAGTAACACAAGCAATAACATCAATAGTATACTTTGGAGCAATAATAGCTATATTGGTATATCTGGCTTTATTAGTATTCGCAGCTACTGGACTAAAACCATTCTAAAATGGATCCAACCAACATTTCTGCTATTAGTATTCAATTAACAAACTTAACTGATAATATAATAAGTATAATTACATTTAAAGATGTTTATTCATATCTATTTGTAGAAATACTAATTATATCATTTTACATAGTAATGGAAGCTAATAGAGTTGAAAGTATTAAAACATTATTAATAGGTATTATGGTCATTATGTGGATATTTCTAATTGCAGTATTAGGACTTGAAGAAATAGGCTATTTAAATCTTTCAGGACCAGTATTCTTTACTTATTTTGCAACTCCTGTAATATTAGTAACTGTAATAGCTTTAATGATACCATTATTAGGTAATCGTGGCTCAGGAGGCTCAGGTCCAGCAAATCCCCCTTCTTTAGAATAATGATGCAAATAGAAACTGTTGAAGATATAAGAAAACTTACATCTCAAGATATATTAGATCTTTTTAAGGAAACTAGGGTATTTCAAATAACATTAAATAAGGAATGGGAAGGTAGGACAGATGTTAGAAAAAGATTTATAAATCCAATAGAATTTGTAGAAGAGGTATCAAAAGGAATAGCTGATGCAATTAATGCGCCAATTGATGAAGATTATTGGTTATTAATTTTAGGAGAACCAGGTACTGGTAAGTCTACATTATCTATAGCTCTATATAAATATATAATGAGATATTTAGGTTATAGTGATGAGCAAATTAAAGAAAATATTTATCTAGATGTATGTTATTTGCCTTATGATTATTTAGGTAGAATAAATTTACATAGTAAGCAAATACAAGAAAAAGGACATATATTTCCTTATCCTATAGTATTAGATGAAGCACATAATATGTTTGATTTATTTGCTGAAGGAGCTACAGGTACAGCTAGAAAAATATTACAAAGAATATTTGAAATTAGAGAATTTAGATTAGCTCACATAATTAACACACAGATACCTAGGCAATTAGCCGGTAGAGCTAGAGAAAGATTTCATTCATTGATTATATTATGGAAAGAACCTATATATATTGGAGAAGGATTTACACCGCTTATGGAAAAAGTCTATTTAGATTATACTAAAAATATATTAAAGAAAAACTTAAGTGAAGGAAATATAGGGTATTTCCTATGGGGGGCTTATTATAATAAAGAAATGACACATTCTATAATGAGATGGATAATAAGACATCAAATTAGTATTGAAGAACTTAGGCCCATCTTAAAAAAATTTATGCCAGATTTTGTATTCCCAATGTTATTATTATTGCATGAGTCTACAGAATTAAGAAAAACTTATACTGAAATTAAATTGTATAATAATACAATAAAAGCTTTGAATGATACTTTCGGAATAAAAGGTAACTATAGAGCAACTTTCCTTAAGATTTTAGTAGAATTAAGCAAAAATATAGCAAGCATAACAAATAAAAAGGACTCTAAAGGTAATTATATAATAAATCCTCCAGTTTTAGTAGAAGTTGATAATGAAAATGCAGTAGAGTCCCTAAAGCATATTGGAAATGTATCAAAAAAACATGTAATTCAAGAATTTACTGGAGGAGATCGTGATACGGATTATATTACAAAAGAAATACATGAAGAATGGTATATAAAAATAAAATCAATTCATCCTGATATATATTTCTTCTTAAAAAACAATCATCATATATTAGAAAGAAGAGCTAAGTTACATGCTGCTGCCGGTTACCGCCTCTAGACTTTATTTTTTGTTTTATTTTAATAACAAAAATTATTAAAATATTAGTTATGAAACCCGATAATATATACAATAATAGATTATAATGTAAAAGATACATAAGAACAGTAACTGTTATTAAGATAGCATTATATATAACCAAATATATAACAGAAATTAATTGAGGCTTCTTTACATACTCAATCTTATAAGTTTCATTAGATAAACTTAGTAATTCAAAAGGATCATCTGTGGCTTTTAATGAGAGCTTTTCTTTCTTTTTATTATAATAAGCATTAGCTAATCGAGCTGAAATAGTTAAAATTTTATTTGTAACTCTATTGCTATTCATGATAATAGAAATTAAGGCTCCAACTATTATTGGAATTATTATATCTAAAGATATTACCATATATTATAAAGTATGTAAGAATATATAAAATTATGGTAATAACTTATGAGATATTACCTCTTTAGAATTTTATAAAACAAAAAAGTAAATAATTTATTATGAGAAGAAAGATAATTCTAGATCAGAGATGAACTAATTGAAGCTATAAATAGAGGATTATTTATATAATCTTTTTATAACCATATCCATAAAACTTATGACCTTTGCTAACATAGATGTAATATATGGTAACTATAGATGAAATA
>JAPYVP010000008.1 GCA_028276785.1 Candidatus Nanopusillus sp.
TGTCCACTTATTTGGAATGATCCAGATCCTACTTGTAATACTGGATATGTTTTGTTTATATTATCACCTAAGTAAAGTGGTGCTTGTGATGAATAAAATAGATATGCACCAGATGGAACTTGAGATGTAGTTTGTGAACCTACGTTAACTGTAACTGTTACATTTTGGGTAGATGGTACGGTAAATGTTTCTAAAGCTGCAATTATGTTTGAGGCCCCAACAACATCCGCTGCATTGGCATTTGCTCCTACTACTACTGTCCATGATGTTGGTTGTGATTTCATAGATTGAGCCAATTGACCTATTGGTGCTCCCGCAGAATATGCCGCTACTCCTAATACTCCTAACGCTCCCAAAGCTGCCAAGGTCTTACCTTTCATCATAAAATATCTATATGTGTTTTTCCCTTTATATTTGTTTTTCATGATTTATTTTATTATGATAGAATTTAAAAAGTTTTCTACTTTTGATTAAAATCAACCATAACCAACAAGTAACAACTTTATCATAAAACCTCAAAATATTAAAAAATATATTTATAGTTCCTTAGCCTTTAATAAAGCTACCAAATTTACCATTGATTCTACAAATATACTAAATAAAGTAGTTAATAAAATAGTATTAATGGCCATTGAAACTTCATTATATTCGGTTATTATAAATGGTGAATCCATTAAGGTGTATGTTGTTACAGATGGTGAGACCATTAAAGTGTGTAATATGTATATTACAAATATAGCAGTCCATAATAGTACCAAAATTATTAAACATACTAATATATAAGCAAATAATTTCAATGATTTGCTAAAATGTATTGATAATTTATTTACTTTTCCTAAAATAGCCCCATAGAAAGTATATAAAAGTAGTGTACCAACTGTTGCTGCTATTATTAAAATTACCACTCCAACAATTGCTAATATTGGATTATCCGGTCCATAATATTGATAACCCGTTGAGTCTGTATATTCAACTTTTATTAGATAAGAACCGCTATATTGAATAAGCATTGTTCCCATTGACATTAGTAAAGTTGGTATTAATAATGCTTTAAATGCTGTTTTATAATCTGGATTAATATCTTCTCCCGTAACTTTCGTATAATACCAAGCTATTAAGTTGGGATAGAAATATGATAATATAATTGCTCCTAATATTGGCAATATTGCAAATACCCCTCCCAACAATAATGCTGACATTCCAAATAATACGCTCTCTGCAAAATTTTTTCTCATATAGTCAAAAGATTTTCTATATATTTCTACCATAAATGATATATCCTAAAAAGACATAAAAAACTAAAATTCTTTAGCCCTTAATAGTAATATTAAATTCATTGCTGGATATACAATAATTATATTTAAAATTAGTACAATAATACTTCCCAATAGGGGAAATATTAATGAAAATATTTCACTAATTATTAACAATATTATACCAGCAATAATATTAAATATAAACCAATATGCGAATAATATAAATGATTTCTCAACATCTATTGATAATTTATTTACCTTTCCCAAAATAGATCCATAAATACTATATAATAATAATAACCAAATTACTCCACTAGCTATTATAATTATTATACCAATAATTGTACCTATAAGAACATATGTAAAAATATGGAAACTTGATAAACCAATTGATATTAATTGTTGAAGACTAATATTACTAATCTCATTAATATTTACAAAATTTGGTGATAAATTTATTAAAATGCTAATTAATATTGCTAATATTACAATTATACCAATAGATATTAATAAACTTGGTATTAATAACGATTTAAATGCTGTTTTATAATCTGGATTAATATCTTCTCCTGTAACCTTTGTATAATACCATTTAGTTAATCTTGGATAAAAATATGAAAACAAAAATGCTCCTATTATTGGTATTAAAAATAATGTCTTCCACAATATATAAAATAATGCTCCATATACCAAACTCTCCGTTATATGATTCTTTACTAAATCAATGGATTTTTTATATGTTTCTAGAATACCCATAAAAAATTTTTCTTAATAAAATTTAAAATATTATCTTTTTGCAAACTTTATACCCTTCTTCTCATATTCAATAATATTCATTAATAACTCATCCTCACTTTTATATTCTTTCTTTAATAAAAATCTCGCAGATAAATAACTTATACCTTTACCAGCGTAAATAAATACAAACTTTTTACCATAATTTTTTAATAATTCTGCAGTTATATTCATTTTTTTCTCATCTTCTAAATCCTTTTCACTTTTTGCAACACCAAAATATTGACCTCCACATTTTTTACATTCTAATTTTTCATCATAATCTTTTACCTTTATTTTATATCTTGTTCCGCAAGCCATACAAACAAATATTAATTCAGTATTTTCAATTCTTTCCTTTACCAATTTCAATACTTCTCTCCATTTATCAGAAATTAATACATCAGATACATATTCCTCCAATCCTAAAATTGCTAAAGGTGATATATTTTCCCTATCAACAATATTTACTTTTATTTTTTTCTCCTTTATTTTCTTTAATATTGTCTTTAAATTTTTCACATCTAACTTTTCAATAAATAATTCATTTAATGTTTCTCTATATACTGGTGTATTAATTAAATGATCTAGAATTCTTCTTAAAGTAGATTTTGAATAATCAGCATCTTTTCTAATTACTCCAAACCTCTTTGCAACATGTGAAAATTTCCATAAAAATAAATCTGTATTAACTATTGCTTTCTCTAATATACTTTCTATATTATCTAAATCAATATTTTCAATTACTTCCTTAATATTTTCTTTTGTAATATATCCAGCTTTTAACATTATTCTATAAGGATCTGTTTTTATCCCGACAACAATCCCATATTTTTCAGATAATATTTGGGAAATTAACCTTGACAATGCATCATTTATTTTACTTCCAAATGGAGAATGAATAATAAACCAATCCCTATATTGTTCAATGTAAATATTATTTTTACTTGGGTAAAAATATAGTTCTTGATTTTTTAGTTCATCAAAATTTAATAGTTCTTTCTTTATTTCCTGAGCTTCTTGTGCAACTTCTAATGGTACAGGTAACAATTCACCTTCCCAAGAAGGTATTGCAGATTCAAAATCTTTTTCCAATCCAACCAAAATCTTATTTTTTTCAATTTTTTCAATCTTCCATGGTAAACCCCTTAATATAAATATTGTACCTGGATTTCCATGTTTTGCAACAAATTCTTCATGCAATATACCAATCTTTTGACCAGTTGTTATATCATATACATCATATGATTTTTCATCTGGTATCATTGAAATATTATCTAAAAAATAGAATAGGCCTTTTCTTGTTTTAATTAATTTCTTATTTTCTTTATCGTATATTAAAATCTTTATTGAATCTAAGAAATTTATTATTTCCAAAAATTCTTCATATGTTAAATCTTTATATATATACGATCTTTTTATTGTATTCCATACAAGATCTATATCAACTTCTCCATATTCCAAAGTCATTCCAACAATTTGATTGGCCAATACATCAAAAGCATTATAATGAATCTCTGGTTTTTCAATTTTCATGATTTTTTATATATTACTATAATATTTTATATTATGTTCTAAGTGTAAAAATTTATAAAATTTTCCATAAATATTATTATCATTGGAATGGGCGGACAAAACCAAAACAAAAAATTTTATAAAACGGGTTTGGAGGGGCTTCTAGAGGGAACATTGGAGGTTATGAGGGATGAAAGTAAATTCCCATACTTTAGCCTATTGCTAGGGTCTATAGGAAAATTTAATAAACTATTAAGGGGTGCAAAACATGACCGACACCCAATAGTAGACTTTGAAAGGCAACAATTATTAAAAGAAATAATAAAATTGATAGAAAAGTATTTAGATATAGAGCCTGATCCGCTAACATTCATAGCAGGTCTATCAATAATAGGATATGCACAAAATGGGTATAAAGTCGAAGTAATGAGCTGTCGTCAGCGTCGTGACGATGATGAGTGTTGGTATGAGACAATCTCATATACAAAAGGAGAACTAGCTGAAGAGATAGGAAAGATATTAATAGAATATGCTACAAATATGCTAAGAGATAAATATTACAGTAGAAGGGAAATAGAAAACATAAGAAGAAATCTAAACGAAATTGTAAATACAATTGAAGGATGGAAGCCATACGATATAGATTGGGCATTGGGATTACTATACAGATCAATAGGACTAATGTATATAGAAAAACTAAAGAAATTGGGAATAGCAAAGGAAGAATCTGGAGAACCATATAAAATAATAATAGATGAAAAGAAATTAATGGAAATGTATAAACCATTAATACAATCAATAGGATTGACTGATGAAATAATAGAGGCATTCAAATATACAATAGCTGAGGGATCGTCTTCCAAAGTTACAGATATGAGAGAGATATATGAAGCAATAGAAAGAGAGTTGAAGAAAGATCCAAAATATAAAATGTGTATGGAAGCCATGCCAAAATGTAGGATAAATGTATGGGAAAGATACTGAAAAGGCTGGAAAATCTAATTTTTTATAGATAATTCTATCTTTAATAATTATTAAATAATTATGAAATATTTTAAAACGTGTAAAAAACTAAAAAAGTTGGCATTAAATATAAAAATTTTTAAAATAAAAAAATTTTATAGAATTTTCCAGCAATCATAACTTATGATTCCTAATAGTTTAGACGAAATTATATTACGTGTTTCAGAACCTACAATAAAAGCTAGTATAGAGCTTAGTAAGATGCCAAATGATCCAAAATATGAACCATTAAAAGAAATGATATTAAACAAATACCGTGAAGAAATAAAAAAGATAATAAATGAGTTTAAACTGTCTGCAGATGATCTTTCACAAGTATATCCTATGCTTATTGATGACTTACTTTGGTACTGCCATACCAAATTAGATGTAAAATGTTCAGATAAAAAAATAGATGAAAAATATAAAGCTAGTGGAAAACTTAGATATTTATCTCCAAATGAACTCCAAAATTATTTAGCATTTAAAGTAATAGGCGGCAGGTGGTATGAGTTAAATGACCTAAAGAATGATAATCCAAAAGCAGAAGAAATACTTGAAAAATATAATGTAATTCTTAATCTTAGATATAAAAATCCTACTTTAGGGGATATTTTATATCCACAAATAGGACAATTGATTGTTAAGATACTAAAAGAAAAAGGTATTCTTATTCAAAAAGAAGAGTGCGGTGAATATGTAATATTAACAGACCATCCAGAAGTACAAGATGTAATGAAAAAGTTCCATAAATACTAAATATTTTTAAAACTTTTTTTTAATCATAATTTAATGGAGAATATAAACACACATCTATTAGATTTAGATGGTGTAATAAAAAATTTAAAAAATTATATAAGGGAAATAGGCTATAAATTGGGCGATAAGAATATTGAAGATGCTATGTATATTGGACTCATTATATTAAAGAAATTATGTGAGAAGAGTGCAAACGTAGAGTGTAAATATGACTTATCAGAAAAACCACCCATATTATATAATTTAAGGGAAAATGATCTTAAAAAAATAGTCGGTAAAGCATTTCTTGGTATAGCACCTTATTTTGAATCTCGTTCTCGCATTCCTTACGATCATATTCGTTATTTAGAATATAAAGTAAATTTAATAATTGATGACTTTTCTGATGAACTTTCCCATTACAAAAGTTTAGAAAAAAGAAAAATAGAAATAGAAAATAAATTGGGAGAGATATATCAAACTGTTGGATCTGAAATCTTGAGAAAATTAGAAGAAATGAATATGATAGAAATAATAAAAACAAAAAAGCATGAAAATCCTCCAGTATATGTAAAAATATTGGATAATGCATATAAATTTATGGAAAAATATGAAGAATATAGGACAACGGATTCAGAATATGAATATAAAATAATGGAATATGACTGAAAATAAGTACTATTGAATATTTTTTAATCCCAAATATTTATCTAAACTTTCTTTAAATCTTTTCCACCATTCAACATAATCTTCATATCTTTCAAATTTCCAATCTTTAGAATTTAATTCTCTACACATCGTAGATACAAGATCCATTGCCCTTTTACTTTCCCATAAAACAGGTTCTGCATTTGCTTTTATTGAATATTCAACAATTTCCTTATATAAATTTTTATCCAGATCTTTTCCTGTAATCTCTTTATATAATCTATCTAATACAGGTTCATAAACACCCCTATAAAATCTACATATTCCAAGATCTTCCACCAAAGATTCATTTATTGCCCTTCCATATGAAAATCTTGCAAAGTCTTCTGGTCTTGCAAATGAATTTGAATAATCTGTCCAATATTTTCCTAAGATATACATTGGAGCAACTACACCAGGACCCCAATATAAATTTGGGGTTATATATCCTTCATTTCCAAAAGATGCATATACAACATAATCATTAAATTTATTATCTTTAATTCTTTCCTTATATTTTTCATTTAATATCTTTGAAGATACTCTTATCCCTCTTTCTGATATTAATGATAATATTTCATTATTTTTCTTAATTAATCCTTCAATAATTTTTTCTGCAATTTTTGAATTTTTATATGAATCATTTTTTGGATCAAAATTCTCAAAATTAAATATTGGATAATCATTTAATCCAACTTCTCCAGGTTCTAATAACTTATTTTCAATCAAATCAAATAACCATGAAATTACATACCCAACTTCAATTGCATCCATTCCATACTGATCTACTAAATCCACTAATTTCAATGCTTCTTCAAATATATAATTACCAATAAACGGACCTAAAGAATGGAAAGGTTCATAATCTACTTTTTTACCTTTATATACTTTTTTACATGCTACATTGCATAAATCTCCACACGTAAACCATGATTTACTTTTTATAAATACCTCTTCCTGGAAAGGTTTCCAGAATAGTTCAATAATGTTTTCATAATGTTTTCTCCTTAATTCTTTCGAATAATATATTGATTTATATCCAAATAAAGGTAAAAATTCTTTATATAATAAGTAATTTTCTCCAAAAGTCCCACCAGATCCTGTTTCTGGATCATATTTATATTTCTTTGTTTTTTCATTAATAACTTCTATATAACTTTTCCCAAATTTTTCTAAAAATATTTTATTTATTAATTGAAAATCATTTACTTTTTCATATCTATATTTATAATTACCGCCAGAAACTATACCTAGAATATTATGTCCTTTAAATAATGAAGATCCTACACCACCCCTTCCAGAGAAATCTTCAGATCCAATTCTAAATTCCCCATTAACTATATCAAATGAAAATAAATTTCCATTATATGTATACATAGCTCCTTCCCCAACAACAACTGCTCTAGCATTATAATTTGAAAAGAAATCATTATATTTTTCTAATAGATATCTTGAAAATGCATATACGCCTTTATAATTTTTATATGAATTTACATAATTTACAGATTCAATTTTTACATTATCTGGAGAAATAAAAATTACAGATGGTTCTTTTAAATATCCAATAATTACAATTGCATCAATTCCAGATCCCATAAATTTATACCCAACACCACCAATTGAAGAAAAATGCAATGTTCTTGTTAATGGACTTTTAAATATTGCAATCATTCTATGAACACCGAACAATTTCCCTCCGACAAATGGACCTAAACCAAATATAAATGGAACTGAAGGATCATAAATATCTTTTTTCCATGATTCATATTCGTTATGTATTTTTACTCCTAAGGAAATAATACCTTGAGAATCTATATTAATAATTTTATATTCTAACTTATCTAAATTTATAAATAGTACTTTCATAAATTAAGAAACTATTTTATCCCTTTTAAAATTTCCGATATTTTTTCTTTAACATATAATCCTTTAGGTTCACCAAAAGCCCTTTTTGTTATTCTACAAAATTCACATATGTCTTTTGATGTTGGCATTCCACAATATTTACATTTATTTAATTTTATTTCTTCTTCTTTTTCATAAAATTTAATATTTCTCGCAATAGCTCTTGCCAAAGATATTTTAAATCCAGGATTTTCTTTTTCCATTTTATCTAAAAATTCTCTAATTTTTGTTTCAATTCTTTTACTACTAGATTTGAATGGACATTGATCCTCTAGATATGGGATATTTAATAATTTTGCATATAATTTTGTTTCTTCTTCAGATATTTCATATAATGGTCTAATTCTTCCAACTAAAGAATCTTTTCTTTCTGTTTTTGGACCCAGCTTACTTATTGAATGTAAATCCTGTAAAAAGAAATTTTTAATTATATAAGGTAATAAATCGTCCATGTGATGTCCTAGAGCAATATAATCTACATTTAATTCATTTGCAACAATATTTAGTATATATCTTTTTAATGATCCGCATATACTACATGCGGGTCTTATATATTTTACCTTATAATTTGGCAATATCTTTGCACCTAATTTTATTAATGTTTCTGGTAAATATGCTCCAATAATTTCTTTAGAATCCAAAATTATGAATTCTGTATTATACTCTTTACTAAAATTCTTTATAGCATCTAAAGATTTTTTAGAAAAATCATATATTCCTAAATTTATATGTAATCCAATTAATTCAAAACCAATTTCATCTTTTATATTTAATAACATATGATATAATGATGTGCTATCCTTACCTCCAGAAACTCCTACCAATATTTTTTGTCCTTTTTTAATTAATTTATATCTTTTAATTGTTTCCAATACTCTTCTTTGTATATATTCTATATAATGATCTTTACATAACCATAATTTTGAATATGGAATTTTTACAATTGCATCTTTTTCACAATAAAAGCATTTCATGAGATAAATAAAAAATAAATACTTAAAAAATTTATATAAAAGACTTCGTTCATGTAATTATATTATTACCCCTCTGATATTATTGTGGGATAAATATTCATATTTAAACAATGTAAAGCATGTATTATTAAATATCCATAATTTCAATTATATAAAATGTTGATAAATATGGCTTTTTAATATTTATGATTGCATATTTTCAATGGCAACTGCATATAAAGTAAATAGATAAGGTGGATAAAATATCCCCACTAATATATCTAATATAAACAATAATATTGGACCGATGAGTGGTACAAATAAAAAGAAGATAATATAAAATATAAGAATTATAAAGGCTGGAATAAAACCTATTAAAAGTAAATATATGGATTTTTTGGCATAGATCTTAAATTTATCTACTTTGCCAATTATACTTCCAAACAGTGTATAAAGTAATAATATATACAATATTAAACCTATTATCATTATTATTAAACCTATAATAGTAGAATTTATTAAAAACTCTTCAGATTCTATCATAAAGAAATATAAAAGAACTCCAACGATCATTATTATAAAACCAATCATTGTAACCAATAATGGAATCATTATTGACTTAAATGCTATATCATACTTTGGATCTACCTTTATATTAAGTTTATTATAATACCATACAACCATCTTTGGAAATAATTTAGCATATAAATACCATCCTATAACAGGTATTAAAGCTATGAATGATAGAAAGTTCATTACCACACCTACAATAAATGCCTCTAACAATTTTTGTTTATATATTTTATATGAATCAATAATATAATCTAATGCTTTCATTAATACTATCTTATCAAAATATATTTTTAAAGCTACTAAAAATAACAAATGCTTATAATCTAAAAATTTTAAAAGAATTATAATAATAATCCTTCATGAAAAAAGACTATATTTATATATTTCTTATATCATTTATACCACAACTAATTATTTTATTATTATCCCCACCAATATTGTTTTGGGATGAATATTCATATTTAAACAATGTAAAGCGTGTATTATTAAATACACCATATTTTGAATATTATAGATTTCCATTATTGTGGTGGATGTTAATCCCAATTTCTTATATTACAAATTTCAATATATTTCTTATAAAATTATTTTTAATTTTCGTTTTTTCTTTATCTGTAGTAGTTTTATATAAAATATTAGAAGAATACGATAATAAATATATAAACTATATTTTGATTTTATTTTATTCATTAAATGGTTTATTTTTAATTTGGGCATCAAGGATTTATCCAGACATTTTAGCATCTTCTTTATTAGTATTTTCTATATATTTCTACATAAAATATTTTAAAGATAGCAAAGAAAAGAATTTAATTTCGTATTCGTTATTTTCAGTTTTATCAACTCTTTCAAAATATGAATATGGTCTATGGTTAATTTCTTCAATGATCTTTTTAAATAATAAAGATAAATTAAAAACAATAATTTATTCTTTACTATTTTTAACTCCCTACTTTTTATATAACTTAATATTGTACAATAATCCAATATTTATATTTATTGAACAGGCCGAAGTTGTTTATAAATATACATCTTATCAACCTATCTCCTTATTTTTATTTAGCCTATTAATATCTTCCTCTGCATATTTATTTTCCCTATTACAGAATCCAAAGAAAATTGAAAATTATAACAAGTCTATATATTTATATATAATATTATCAATAATATTTCTTGCATTTTTTGTTAAGTCAAAGGATCCAAGATATATTTTAATGATATTACCCCCATTTTTAATATTAACTAGAATATTTATTAATAAAATAAAGGGTTTACAATTTCCATATTTATTCCTATTTTCTATATTAAATATTGTATCAATGTATTACGGTATAATATTTCTAATAAATTATAATACAAATCTTGGAAACACATATTTAAATTATATATACAGAGCTTCAGATTATTTAAAACAATATAATCCAGAAGTGATATTAACAAATGATAATTGGCCAATGATTGCATATTATACAAATTCCCAAGTTTATATAATGTACAATGCTACTTATTTAATCCCAAGAGTTTACCCACAATTTATTGTATATTCCCCAAATTGTGGAGTACCTTTCCCATTTAATCCGAATGATTATAATATATCATTAATATATTATTATATAGATCCAAATGGTTGTCAAATATATGTTTATAGAGTAAATGATTATTTTGTTAAATAACTCTTCAATTCATCTAAACTTGCAAATCCTCTAATTGTGTATGTTTCATTACGTTTATATATAATAATAAATGGCCAGATCGTAATATTATAATTTAAATTATAATAACTTATGAAATAATTTGGATAACTTGAATCAAATGAATATATATACAAATTATCTTTATTTTGTACATATAAATAAGTTAAAATATTCCCTTGCATAGCACATTCATCACTACAATATTGATTGTTATAGAAATATAAAATCAATGTGAAATTTGTTATATTACAATCTTCTATATATTTCTTAGTTAATAAAAAATGCAAATATTGCATATTAAAATATTGAGATTTTAAATATTTTACTTCTCCTTCATTATAGTATATATTTTCCTTTGATTCTAAATATGTCAATTCCTGTCCAACCTGGGCAATTCTTGATTTTAAATATTCTAAAAAAGATAAATAATTATCACTACACTCTAAACTTTGGGAATTTGCCAAGTATTGAGCTGAAATTACCAAAGAATTTATTTCATTAATTTTTAATACACTCTGTTGGAATGAATATTGATATAATAAATAACCTAGAATTATTCCTAAGAAGAAAGATAGTACGGATATTATTACCGATATTGTTATTATGTTCTTAGGCTTATCCATATTTTCTATTTAACAGTTTATTTATTAAACTATTATTCCACACAATCCCACCCCATCTTAGATTTCTACCAAATAGTTTATAGTATATTGCTACAATTATAAAGATTGCATTAAAGTATATTGAAAAAAACAGATATATAACTGAATAATAAATTATTGATAACCAAGATTTTGATTTATCATACCTTTTATATATACTAATAAAAAGAAGAAAGTTTATTAATAAAATAATTGAAAATGTTATTAAAATTAATTGAGATGTAGATAATAATTGAAAAATATATGTATTGATATCAAAAGAAAATGAATTTTTGATAAAATAATATATATCATAATTTATAGAAGACAAATATTTTAGAAAATCATAAAATTGCTTTCCATGCATATATAATATTATTAAAAATGATAATGGCAATAGAACATATAAAATTATATTAATGCCAAAAACAATTTCTCTCAAATATATATTTTCTATATCTCTATATTTCGTATAATTATCGATAAATCCAAGTGTCCACCTTACCCTTTGCTTTAATAATGATTTAAAATTATCTGGAGGAACTGTTTTTATAATAACCTCTGGACAAAACTTTATTTTAAAATTATTTTTTTGAGCTCTTAATGCAATTTCCATATCTTCACTTATATTTTTTTCATCAAATAATCCAATTTTTTCAAATACAGATCTTTTAAATACAGAAAATGGGCCTGACGCTATAAATACAGAATTCATTTTATCAATAACTATACCAGAAAAATTATGTATAGCATAATCAATATATTGATACTTTTCAATTAATTTTTTTGTATTAATTGTTTGAATTGCTGGAACAACAATATCTACATTATAGTAGTACATATATTTTAGCATTTTTATTAAAGAATCTTTTTCTGGAATTGAATCTGCATCTAATGTAACAATTATTTCTCCACTAGATCTACTTATTCCATAATTTAATGCTGAAGATTTTCCACCATTTTCCTTTTTATATACTTTTATAAAATTATACTTTTCTTCATATTCTTTTGCTATTTCATATGTATTATCTTTTGATCCATCATCTACAACAATTATTTCTAATTTATCTTTTGGATATTCTAAATCTATCAATCTTTCCAATGTATTTTTTATATTTTTACCTTCATTATATGCTGGTACAATTATTGATACTTTTGGATATTCTTTTATTTCATAATTAATTTCTTCCTTATCATACGATAATAAAAATATTAGGGTGTATATTGACATTAACAGTTCTACAAATATTATTATTAATATTATATAGGGAATTATGGACATACTATAAAAAATATTCTAAAATATAATAAATATATTTACTTTATGGTATACGTAAAATGGATAGGGCATGCATGTTTTTTAATTAAAGGTACGTATGGAAATATATTGATAGATCCATTTATTAAACAAAACCCAAAGGCAAAATATGAAAAATCCGATTTAGAAGATATAGATATTATATTAGTGACACATGCTCACTTTGATCATTTAGGGGATACAATAGAATTAGCTGAAAATAAAGATGTAAAAGTAATTTCTGTCTTTGAAATAGCTAAATACTTAGAAAAATTTGGAATAAGAACAATAGGATTAAATTTTGGTGGTAGAACAGTTCATAATAATATAGAAATATATTTATTCCCAGCAGTGCATACTTCAAGCATAATTGATGATAGAGATAATATATTGTGGTTAGGAAATCCTGGTAGTTTTGTAATAAAGGTTGATGATAGAACAATATATCATGCTGGAGATACCATGGTATTTGAAGATATGAAATTAATACCAAGAATTGTTGGGAATATTGATCTAGCTTTATTACCAATTGGGGGACATTATACAATGGATATCAACCAAGCCCTAATTGCAATTGAATATTTAAAACCAAAAAATGTAATACCAATGCACTACAATACGTTTTATGCTATTGAAGCAAATCCAAAAATTTTAAAAGAAAAGGCAAAAAACACAAATGTAATAATATTGAATCCTGGAGAAGCAGTTGAGATATAAGAAAATATTCAAAAAATTATTTCTTTAGCTCTTTATAAGCAAACCACCAATCTAGCATTTCTAATTCTTTCTTCTTTGCTTTCTCTTCTATTTCTTTCATTTTTTCAATTGTACGTGCTGGCGGTATTATTACTTTATTTCCAACTAAACTAGATGATTTCCATTCTAATTTATCTACATACCAATTTGCTGGTAATGCAACTTTTTCTTTATCCGATACTTGTAATGCATATACCAATCTATATATTTCTATAATATTCCTTCCAACTTCTGGTGGGTAATATACAACCGCCCTTATAATTCCTTCTGGATCTACAACAAACACAGCTCTTACAGTATTTGTTCCGCCACTTACTGGTAACATACCCAACATAGATGCTAATTTGCCCAAATCATCTGCAATTATTGGGAATGGAATTTCTGTTTTTGCCTTTTCTTTTATCCATTCAACCCACTTTATATGAGAATATACTTGATCTATAGATAATCCTATTAATTCTACTCCAATTTCTTTAAACTTTGGATACATTCTTGCAAATTCTACAAATTCTGTTGTACATACTGGTGTAAAATCTGCTGGATGGCTAAATAATATAAACCATTTTCCTTTATAGTAATCTGGCAATTTTATTTTTCCGTGTGTTGTATGTACTTCTACTTCTGGAAATCTACTACCTATTCTTGGGATTCCATTAATTTTTTCTTCTTCCATAAGAAATATAGTTATATATTATTTTTATAAGGGTTAAAATTCGTACCTAGTTTATCGTGATTGATAATAATCTATTACAATTGTCGGCCATACAGATTTAATACCCTCAATACTTTGTAAATATTTTATATATTCATCGAGTTCTTCTGGTTTAGAATATAAAAAATCTATTAATATATCATGATCTCCCCCAGTTAAATATATGTTAATTATATTTTTGTTCTTAGATATTTTTTCTAATATATTAAATATCTTATCTTTATCTATATTCAATCCTATAAATACTCTTTTATATCCTAATAAGTTATAATTTAATTCTACTGTGAATTTTTTTATTATACCATGTTTCATTATCTTTTTAATTCTTTTTCTAACAGAAGCTTCCGATATATTTAATAATTTTGCTATTTTAGTGTTTGATATACGAGAATTATTTATTAATATCTTAATTATTTTATTATCTATATCATCTATATACGATCTTCGTACCATTAATAACTAATTTAATATAATAATTATAAAGTTTTTTATTTACTATTATATATGGAGTCTATAGATTTTGAAGCTGAAAGTACAAATGGGAAGATAAGGTTGAGCAATATATTAAAGGAAAAAGATTTTGTAGTTGTATATTTTTATCCAAAGGCATTTACTAGCGGATGTACACAAGAATTAAAGAGGTTTGTAGAATTATATGAAGAATTTAAAAAATATAATACAGAAATAATTGGGATAAGTAATGATAAATTGGATACACAGAAAAAATTTGCTGAAAAATATGGTGCAAAATTTCCTCTGGTTGCAGATCCCGAATTAAAAATAATAAAATTATTTAACGCAAAAAGTGCTAGAGGAAAAGGGGCAAGTAGAATTACTTTCATAATAGATAAAAATTTAAAGATTGTTGAAACATTAAAATCATTAAAAAATGCTGCAGAACATGCTGATAAAGCTCTAGAAAAAATTAAGGAATTACATAGCAAAGGCCTTTAAATCTAATTATTTTTCTTCTTTCTTATTCTTACTTTTTCCCCTAGTACAACCCATATTTAATTATAAATTTATTGGATAATATAAATTTTTCTAATAATATTTGATAATGATAAAAATATTTGATTATGAACTATATTCTGGATATATAATGTTAAATGGAAAAATTGTCGCCTATTCCTTACATAATAATAAAGATATGCTAATAAAAAATTTAGCGAAAATTGCTAAATTTCATAATTTAGATGGAGATCTTATTTTTGATGAAAATTTAGATAAATTTTTTCAAGAGAAGATAAATAAAGTATTAAATAATAAAGAGAAATTTAAATTAGATCTAAGCAAATATAGATATAGAGATATATATGAAAAAATATTGGAAATACCTTTTGGAAAAACCATAACATATAAAGAATTATATAATAATCTAAATAAAAAATATAATATGTTACAAATATTGAATGCTATAAAAAATAATCCATTTATTATTTTAATTCCATGTCATAGAATTATTAAAGAAGATAATATTTCTGGTTATACGCCTTTAGGAATTGAATTTAAAAGAAAATTGCTGGAATATGAAAATAATTTTTTGATTAACTATAAGCAATAGTATGTTTAAATAATATTTCATAGATCTTTAAAGTTGATAAATATGAATTACTATGAAATTTATGTTATTATTATGTGACATTTGTAAAAGAAAACTTTATAAATTTTGTTGTAAATATATATAATATGGACAACCTTGATAAAAAAGTTGGAGGTATAAACATAAAACAAAACCAGAAAATGTCTGTGGGGGAAGCAGCTAGTATATTACTTGAATACTTTAAAAAGTATGCAGACCAGCATGGTGGGATTGGATTTCGTTATGGAGGTACCAATAGAGATTTTAGCATAGAAAGTAGAGATGGATCTTTAAGGATCATTTATAACCCTGAGCATGGTTTAAATATAAAAATTGGAAATACAGAATTTAGAGCTGGTAATGAACTATATATTGATATTAGACCGTTATTGAAGATATTGGGCTTCATAATAGACAATTATAAAGAAAAGAGATTATAGTCCAGGCCCTTAATCCAATTTTTAAAAATAATTTTTAATTTTTCTAGAATTTCCCACCAAAGATAATATATATAACGTCATCATAACTAAATATTTTTCAACTATTATCTATATAATTATACTGTATCTATTACTTGATGTATTGTTATCTTGTGACAATTATAAAGAAAAATTTTATAAATTTTGTTGTAAATATATATAGTATGGACGGCAAATATACAAACCTTGACGAAAGATTACAAGAACAAAACTTAAGACATGGAAGGAAACCATCAGAACTGCTAGAACTTATAGTAAAGCATGATCCTTGTAAAATTCCGGGATATGCTTGCATTCCAGAAAGAGAATATAGAAGAAGAGACTCTACATTCCCAATGCCAATAGTAGAACCAGATCCAAATAATAAAAATGATGGAATATATAGGATTCTACCAATAAATCCCGAAGATAAGCTTAAACAAGGAGAATATCATCTTCTACCAATAATGGAACCAAACCAAAATAAAAATCCGGGAGAGGGGTATGTTTGGATTCCAGAAGAAACAGTTTGGATTCCTGAAAGAGGACAAATCATGGTACCACATAAATACATCCATACTAAGATTCCAGGAGAAATAGTTTATATTCCAGGACTGGGATATGGCTTTATACCCTACAAATACACTCTAAAGCCATAAAAATTATTTGACTTTTTAAATATCTTTTTAAAATGTTTTCATATTATAAAGTGTTAAATACTTTTTAAAATATTTTAATCATTATCTAATTGTATCTATAAAAGAAAACTTTATAAATGTTTCATAACAACTTATATAATATGGACGGACCATATGAAAACCCTGACGAAAAAATAGAAGAATTTCAAAAACAAAAGACAACTGGAGAAATGTTGAGAGATGTAATAAACGATATTCTAAAACAATACAATATAACAGCATATGAAAATGACGAAATTCGATACGTGGGAATTAGGGGTGGAAAAGCTTATCTACTACAAAAGAAAGCTGATGATGGGTACACTACAATATCTTCCGTTATTCCAAAGCCATTATTAGAGAAGGCAGCTACCACAATAGAAAAATATATTCCAATCAACGGCCTAGATAAGGCAATTGAAGGAGTAGAAAGAGCAAAAGCTGAATTGACTCTTAAAGGGGGAGAATATATTCTAAAATTTGATATGAGACTGAAACAAGAAAATACACAAGCAAAAGAGACTCTTGAAGAATTATTTAGAAAGACGATGAATTACTTTTTAGAACAACATGGCGTTAAAATCGATGATATTTATGGAAAAGAAAATATAAAAATCGAAAATAGTAATTATCAAATAGTACACAGCAAGAATGGAGACACTATTATATACTCTACTATTCCAAAATCATTATTAAAAGAAATAGCCAATACTGTAGAAAAATGTCTTTCTCTCAAAAGTTTAGATAGTGCAATTGAAAAAGTAGATGAAGCAGGAATTGCAATGACCCATTCAGGAAAAGATTATACTATATATCTTATTATAAAAACAAAGAGATAAGCAAGGCTTTAGCTTATATCTAATTTTTGCTTTTTTTTCTAAAGTTAAGTTCAATTATAAAATTTATTATTATTCTAACTTCATGTTATAAAATTGTTAAAAAAACAATATTTTTAGTTACAATCATCAAAAGTTGTATTTAAAAGAAGATTATTGGAGTATGAATATATGCTGATTAATTATAAGCAATCTCTTATAGGTATCTTTTTAGATATATATTTGTATTATTATTATGTGACATTTATAAAAGAAAACTTTATAAATTTTGTTGTAAATATATATAGTATGGACGGCGAATATACAAACCTTGACGAAAAAATGAAACAACCACCAAATAGAGCAATGTATGAAATATATACAAGCATACTGAAAGCAATGAAAGAAGGAGGAATTAAAATCGAAGAAGGAGATAATAGCATCGTTATAAATATTGGGAATCCTAACGAAGAAAGCTATCTAACAATACTACAGAAAGCAGCTGAAAATCATACAAAAATACGCTATAAAGTTTCAGGAGAGCTAGCAAAAGAATTAGCCATGGGAATAGGAAAGCATTTTCCAACATTTGAAGGACTTGATAAACTAGTCGATAATATAAGCTATGTAGGCGTTGAAACGTGTATCAGGGATAATGAAAAGAGATGTGAAAGTGGTAGAGAATACTGCAGGAAAATTACTACAACAATTGAGATAATAAGAAAATCATACAGAAATCCAAAACAAGATGAAACACAACCACAACAACCAACCGAACTAGGCGTAAAATTAGCCCAAAGCGCGCTAAGAGAACTAACAAATCTTGTAGCAAATTACAATATTAGTGCTTCTGCATTTGATGATGGAAGCACATATGTAAGTAGAAAAGATAACGAAGAACCCATCTTTATAGTGTGGCCACCTTACGAGAGGGGTTTGCAATCATTTACTGTATCAGGAAAGCTGGCAGAAGATTTAATCAGAGAAATAGGAAGATATATTCCTCTTCCAAGAGATCTAGAAGAGGCAAAAAATGTAAGAGTTATATGGGAGTATTACCCAAATGGATACGCGATAACACTCAAAACGGAAACAGAACCAAGAAAACCTACCAACTTTTCTAAATAATTTTTTTCTATTTTTTCTAATAGTATTATTATATAATAATCAGCATTTTGAAGTCTTATTCGACAATTTCTATCTAAAGCAAATGTTTATATCTTTTTTAAATTTTTAGTTCTAGTAGGTAAGTCAATATAATCTTTATAAATACCCAATGTGATAAATAATAACGCTTATATTAATATAGATCTTCTACAATTATTTACATAAAATATACAACTTTGATTTCAAAAAATTTATACTTTCAATGCCTCAAATCTTTTTTCCACTACTGGCCAATCTATATTATCAAAGAATATATCTACATATCCTTTTCTATTACTTCCATAATCTAAATAATATGCATGTTCAAATACATCTAATGCTAATATTAATTTTGAATTTTGTACCATATATGTATTCTGTTCATCAGATATACTAATTACCAGTCTATTTAGATCATCTGACCATAATAACCATGCCCATCCCCTTGCACTCATAGCAGTTGCTTTCATCTCTTTAACAAATTTTTCAAATGATCCAAAATCTTTATCTATTTGTGATCCCAATGTTGATCCTGGTTTTCCTCCTTCTCCACCCAAATGACCAAAGTATATTTCATGATTAATCATTCCTCCAAATGCTCTAGTCCATTCAACTTTTAATTCTCTTATCAATGAATATGTTACATTTGCTGCATTATAATCCTCATCCGTCAAATTATTTAGCTTTTGTGTTATCTCATTAAATTTCTTTACATATCCTTCATATATCTTCAAATGTTCTTCTACTGTTTTTGCTGAAATACCTTTCATTTTAAACAATTGTGGTCTCTCTTTCTTAAAATCTACCGGTTTTCTTTCTAAATTTTCCATTATAATATATTATAACAATGTTTTATAAAAATTAATAAGACCTAAAAAATATATTTCTATAGGCCTCTAAGTTCCCTAATTGCTAGCCTTATATCATCTTCGTGTACAGTTTTCCTTCCTGCGTGTTTTGCTAATTCTACTGCTCTAGCTGATATTGCCTCTGCTACTTGCAATACTGATTCTACCATTGCTAATTTTGCATCCTGTCCTACCCTTGATGCACCGGCCTTTCTTAATATTCTATATAGTGGTGCCACTGGAATTGGTGTTGTTCTCTTTGCCATAATAATATTATCGACTAACTAATATAAAAACTTTTTGTTTTAACATTTGTTTAAGTCAATTTAACGCGACCATAATATAATATCCCTTAAATTTTAGTCCATCATGTCATAAACTCTATCATAAATATAAAAAGTTGTTTCAAATTGAGTTACTATTCCATTAGATTGTTCTACTAATATTGGGTACTCATAAATATTTCCATTCTTTTTTAGATATTCTATAAACAATTTTAAGTTTATTTTATCATTATAATCCTTATATAACCACCTATATGCAAAAGGAAGAGTTTTATATTTATTATATATTTCCTGGAAGAACTTCTTAATATTTGGATCTCTAATTGGTTTATTAGAAATTATTGAATATATACCAGATGGTTTATCCTCTTTTACAAGTCCAACACCATTCGTAGCAAAAGGTTCAATCGCATATATTCCTTCAGATAATTTTGTTTTTGACTTATTATCATAATTCGGTATTGTAATCCCAGCATGTAAAACATATTGTTCTATTTTATGACCAGATAAATTATATATCGGACTATAATTATATGATTTGATTGTATTTTCTATTACTCTTCCAATTTCTGATATTTCAATATCTTTTCTTATTATTTTCTTAACATTTTCTAATGCTTTTCTAGAAGCTTCAATTAGATCTTTATATTTATTATCATTTATTTCTACAGTAAATGCCGTATCTATACAATATCCATTAACATGTACACCAAAATCAACCTTTACAACATCTCCTTCTTTTAATATTGTACTATCATTTACTGTAGGTGTATAATGTGCCGCTATATTATTTATAGATATATTAACAGGAAATGCTGGAAATCCTCCCAAATCTATTATTTTTTGTTCAATAGTTTCTGCAATATTATATATACTCTCTCCAGGTTTCAATAATCCTTCAACTTCTCTTTTTACTTTTTTTGCAATTTCAGAAGCCTTTTTTAAATCTTCAAGCATTTTTTATTTTCTTTATAGATGTTTCTCTCTCTAACAAATCTAAGAAATCTTTATTTACATCTTCAACATTTATTGAATAAATTTCAATTATATTATTTTTATATATATCTTTTACTAATTCTTCTATTTTATCAAACAATTCTTCTCTCGTCTTTATTATTAATAATTCTCTATCTTCTTGTTTAATATTATCTTTTTCTAAATACAATGTTTCAACTTTTTTTATATCTATTGATATTGCATATTTTCTTTCCAATATTCTTTTAGAAATATTTATTCCATCTCCATATTTTACTGATAGAAAGATTACAATCATATCAATATTATTATAGAAATATTAAAAACATTATATTTCAATAACATCTTCAATATATTTATATAATTCTTTCCAATCCAAGTAAACCTTTTTTAATGTTAAATATCTTGGGTCTGCAGGAAATGGTTTTGGTTCTAAATTATATATAAAAACTTTTTCAATTAAATCTAAAGGAAACAAATTATAACCTACAGAGATTAAAAATGTAATTATCCTTCTTATCATTTCATATAAAAACTTATTTCCTTCAATATAATTTATATAAAAATCTTTGTCTTCAATTACTTCAAACTTTGTTATATGACATACTGAGTCTTTTACTTTACCTTTTGCAAAATTGTGATAACTTTTCATACCTATAAAATGTCTTGATGCTTCTATATATTTATTTATATCAAATTCTTTTTCTTCAGATTTTATTATTATTTTTTCATTGTTTATTAAATATTTTGGTGTATATTTTTTCTCAAACAATTTTTTAGGTAATTTATATTCATATAATTTACCTCTAGAAAATTTCCTAATATTAATAAATTCTTTTAATTTATATACATTCAATATTTTTATATCATTATTTTGAAAATTTGAAAAATCTATATTTTTATCTGAAGATATAACAATATAATTTTCTTCCGCATTTACACCTTTATCAGTTCTTGAAACAATTGATAATTTAAATTCTTTTATATTAAAATAATTTAAAATTTCTCCAGAAATTGTTCTTACATTTTTTTGATATGCAATTCCATGATAATTTTCTCCATTATATTTTATTCTTAATAAATAGCTATACATTTTTTATTAATTCTAAAAACTCTTTTGCATTTTCATACATCATTGAATTATTGAACATTACATAGCTATCTTTTTTATTATACTTTAATACTTTTTCTTTTATTTTATTCAACTCTTCTTTCGAATAATTATAATTATATATTAACCTATTACCCTCATGTAATCCATGTAATCTATAATATTTTATATCAGAATCGTATACCGGTTCTTCAACATTTATATCTACAATATCTATTAAATTAAATTCTTTACATATCTTTTCTCTATTTTCTTTACTCCAACCCCTTAATTCTATTGCTATTCTATATTTTTTACTAATCGAATTAAAGAAATTATACGCATTTTCAATATTTTCCTTTGTATCTTTAAATGAATTTGGCAATTGAATAACAATTATATTTGCTCTTAATATATCTGCTATTTCTTCTTGTTTTTCCCAAAATTCAAATACCTCTCTAGTATTTCTCAAATATCCAACTTTTCCCTTCAATTCTTTATAATTTTCTATTTTTGATCTTTTCCATGTAAAAGAATTTACATCATGTGTAATACCTTGAAATGCCTTAAATGTAAATTCAAAATTTTTAGGTGCTTCTTTTCTTATTTTTTTTACCCATTCAATATCTGGTATTGAATAAAATGTACTATTTATTTCTATTACATTAAATTCTTCATAATATTTTTTCCTTGATATGGGAAATCCACAAGTTCCCACTTTTATCATAAAATATTATTTCAAAAATTATGTATAAAAGAACCCGGGCCCGGGGGGATTCGAACCCCCGATCTTCGGGTTAAGAGCCCGACGCTTTACCGACTAAGCTACGGGCCCAATATAAATTTTATGATAAAAAGAAATTATAAATTATTCTATAATATAATCTTTTATTTCTGGTATGAAATTTTTTATAATTTCTTTCTGTTCCTTATTTAAATTTAAATCTTTAACATTTATTAATATCTTCTTATTATTCTCATCAATATTTACATCAATATTATTTTTAGAAATATTATGTGTTATACTTAATATTCCTAAAATTTTTTCTTTTAAATCTGTAACTTCTCTATTCAATTTTATTACATATAATAAATCTTTACCAGCATATGGATGGTTAAAATCTACAATAACTCTCCCACTATTTACAGATCTTATAATACCAACCATATTATCTACATTTACAACTAAATTTGGTATTGGATTTATATTTCTCTTATAAAATTCGCTAATTGGTATTATTTTAATTAGGCTTGGATCTCTCTCCCCAAAAGGCCTTTTTAATAAAAAGTTATATTCTTTTCCATATTCTGCATTAATTAACTTTTCCTCAATTTCTTTATTTAATATATTATATCCCAATGGTATTATTACTGGCTCATTTGTTTTTTCCAATAATCTATTATCTTGATCATATATTGAATACTCAATTTCAACCCACTTTACCATTGATGAAAAAATCTAAATAAAGTTTATATAAATTATTTAAAGTTTTTGATTATCTAAAAAAGATAATTTTATTAATTTTATTTTCAAAAAAATTTAATGGTTAATGATGCACATATTTTTGATAAAGAGCTAGAAGAATACCTAGCACAAGCAACAAAGAGGATAAAAGTTATTGGATGTGGTGGAGGGGGAAGCAATACAATTTCTACATTATATGGTATGGGAATTGAAGGTCCAGAACTAATAGCAGTAAATACTGATGTTAGACACTTATTAATAACAAAAGCACATAAAAAAATATTAGTAGGAAAACAATTAACAAGGGGTTTGGGTGCAGGAAAAGATCCTAAAGTTGGAGAAGAAGCTGCAAAAGAATCTGAACAAGAATTGAAAAAAGCAATAGAAGGTTCTGATGTTGTATTTATAACCTGTGGTCTTGGTGGTGGAACAGGAGGTGGTGTAGCACCAGTTGTTGCTGAAATTGCAAAAAAGATGGGGGCATTGGTAATTGCTATATGTACATGGCCTTTCTCCGTAGAAGGTGCAAATATATGGGATAATGCTTTATATTCTTTAGAAAAATTAGAAAATCATGTTGATTTATTGGTAATTATTCCAAATGATAAATTGCAAACCCTATATCCAAATATTCCATTGATGCAGGCATTTAAAGTTGCAGATTCATTATTGGCAAATGCATTAAGAGATCTAACAGAACTATTAACAAAACCCGGATACATAAATGTAGACTTTGCTGACTTTAGATCAATTGTAGCTGGTTCTGGATATGGTGTATTTGGAGTTGGAGAATCAAATTCAGAAAATAAAGCAACAGAGGCTGTTCAGAGGGCATTAAACAATCCATTAGTTGATGTTGATGCTACAGGAGCAAAAGCAGCATTGGTAAGAATTGTTGCATCACCAGATGTAACACCTACTGATATAAATAAAATATTAGATACAGTAAAATCTGTATTAGATCCAAAAGCAAAAATAATACAAGGTATTACATTTGAAGAAGATAAAAAGAATTATGTAAGAGTATCATTAACAATTACAAAATTAAAAGCTCCTCCATCATTTATATTAGGAATAAAATCAGGAGAGAAAGAATTAAAACCTGAGGAACAGAAAAAGCTAGAAAGAGATCTTGGAATTGAAGTTATTTAGATTTTTCTATTAATTTTAAGCTATTTATAGGTACATTTAATTGTAAAGGAACTGGAACATCAATTAATTCTATTGTTACTTCCTTTTTCTTTTCATCTATATTTAT
>JAPYVP010000035.1 GCA_028276785.1 Candidatus Nanopusillus sp.
TAATCTGGCTTACACATATTTAAAATATCAATTAAATACATATTTTATCATGCCCTATAATATGATCAAAACCTGCAGGTAAGGAAAAGGATTGTTAAAAAGGTTTACTAAATAAATAAAGATAGAAATTATTTAGGTTGTTCATCTTTTTGTTCTTTATTTTGTCCATATTTTTTAACAAATTTTTCATCATAATATTCTCCTATCTTTGTTAATAAGTACTTAAATGTTAATTCATCTAATTTTCCATCAAATTCCATTATATAGGTACTATAATCACCAGAACTCTTTAAATTAGATCGTATTGAATTCATAGCCTCATAAAGAGAACCCAGAAGATAAGAATTAAATATGTAAAACTTAAAGACTTTGAGAAGTTCTTGTTCATCTACTTTTTTCCCAAATCTTTCTTTTATAGCATCCCAATCCTCTCGGAAAGATGGATCAGATAACATATCATCTATAAAAACTCCAAAATTATTTATTGTAACATATGTATGAATACTTCATTTCTTATTAGGAGGTTCATAAATAAAGTTATAAGTATAGTCTCTATTTTTATTTTTTTTAATTTTTTCTAGGTCTATTGTAACTTTATTAGAGTTTGTACCTTTTTTATCTTTATCTTTATTTGATCTAGAAAATAACCCCATATTATTAATAATTTATAATCTTATTTATAAACCTAATTTTGTATTATTATAAGTTAAGTTATTAAAAAGAATTAGCTAAAGAAATAAAAATTATTTAGATTGTTCAGCCTTTTGGTCTGTTTTTTCATCCGTATTTTTAGCAGATTTTGTTGCATGATATTTTACTATTTTTTCTAGTAATTCTATAAATCTTACTTTATCTAATTTTCCATCAAATAATACCGGATTATTATAAATATAATAAATCCAAGAATCAGATTGTATCATTTTTTGTGTCTCGCTCAAAACCTCTAAAAGACGAATCATAAACACATGAAGTTTAAAAACTCTAAGAAGCTCTTGTTCATCTACCTCTTTTCCAAATTTTTCTTTAATATCATTCCAAAGTTCCTGAATATTAGGCTCTGATAAGATAGTATCTAAAAAACCCCAAAATGAGATATTGTAACATTTATTTCAAATGCCCAGTCTCCATAAAGAGATTTAAACTGAAAAGTATGAGTATAATCTCTATTTTTATCTTTCTTAATCTTTTCTATATCAATCATACTCTTATTTGAGTCTACCTCTTTTTTATCTTTATTTGATTTAAAAAAGAGTCCCATATTATTCATATGTTATAATCTTTTATAAAAGGTGATTTTATACATAGACAACCTAAGACTCTTTTATATTACCTATAATAAAGTATAACCGCACATGCCACACCCTATTAGCATACCCATAGGTATGGAGGCATATGGTATCGTAAAATTTGATGTAAAAAACAGGTTATTAAATATCAAATTACTGAAAAAATTATGAAGATTTATAGTCTTTAATATAATTTAATGAAAAAGAAAAGATTTATTGAATATTAATTATAATTTTATTAAAAATTATTTAAAGAAGATAGATTTTTTTACAAAAGAGTATAAACATGTGAAAGATATAAGTTATTTATAAATAAATAATCAGTAAAATTTTAGATAATCCTTCAGATATTTTAAAAATTTATATTAAAATATAATAAAATGATAGAAAATAAAATAAGAAAGAAACAAATATTTAGTATTCATGATAAATTACTAAAAAAGTTTTGGATTGTAAATATATTTGAAACTATAAATAGAGATAATTTAGAAAGAAATAAAAATTCTTTTATTAATAATATAGCGAAGGTTAAAAACAAAATAAAAGAAAATGGAGAATTAAAAAATGAAAACGAATGTAGAGGGTTATTATTCTCTAACAAAATAGTAATAAAAATAAATAAAAATAAATATGAATTTTTCTAAAGATAAGAAAAAATTTAAATATCTAAGATCGCAATTTAGCATATCTAATAACTTGTTTAACATTAAAATTAAAGAATTAAAATTGGATCGTATAGTTGTTGTCGTTATTTTAACTTTCATTACTTTTATTTTTCTTATCTGGAAAGGATATAGTATAGGACAATCTTTATTACCCTCATTAATCTATCCATGTATATTAATATTGTATACATATTTTGAATCCAAAATTAAAAAGGAATCAATAGATTCAACAATAGGAAAAATAGGAAAAGAAACTAAAGAAATGGAACATGAAGGAAGAGAAGTAGAATGGTCAGATGTAACAAGTAATCCTTATTTAAAAAATTTTTTTAAAAGATTAGAAGAAAAAGGAATTTTGTCATTAAAAGAATTAGAGAAAGAATTGATTGAACAATCAGAAAAAGTAATTTTTATTATAGAATCTGGAGAAGGGACTTCGAAATTTTTTAGATCGGTTTTTAAATGGAAAAAGAAAAAAGAAATAAGTGAAAAATCGGAAGATGGAGAGGAAAGAAGTGAAATATACTTTTCTGAATTTATGAAAAAGGAATTTAAAAAGAAAATTGGGGATAAGATAGAAATATATCGTATTCCAATACCTGGAATTAGTAGTTTTATAGTTTTTTGTAATGAGAATGAACAAAAATGTTCTAATATAAATAATTTATATGACATTATATATAAGGGATATTCAGATTATATTGATGTTGAAGTTAGAAAAGATTTAAATAAGCTAAAAAATGAAGGAAAATTGAAAGAGTATGAAGAATTAAATAAGTGGTATGAAGAATACAAAAAAGCTTTAAATGAGAGATCAAGACCATTAATAATTATAACAATGCCTTATAGGATTTCACTCTTTACTTTATTAAAAATAATAAGTTATTATTATAAGAATAAAGATCATAATATACCTAAGACTATTGAACAAAAAATAAATCAAATTCTTGATCAAAAAATAAAATTAAAGAATTCCGGAATAAGATTTTTATATTTATTTGAAGCCGTTTTTGATAAAGATGAAGAAATATCAAAGAGATTTGAAGAATTAGAAAATCGTATTGTAGAAAAACTTAAAAACAAGTATAAAATAACTAAAGATAACGATTATTTCTACCAATTATTACATAAGAAAAATTTTATAGAAAAATTTGAAGAATCATTGAAAGAAATTAATGAAGATTTTTATAATGAAATTAAAAACGATAGTAGATATAAAGATTTAAAAAGACTAATAATTTATATTCAAACAAAAATTTTTGGAGTGTCTCTACAAAATATATCAATTTAATTTTTAAAATTATTTATTTTTTAGATGATAATAGTAATATTTTAATTCTATATTTTAATTTAAAAAATAAAATGAGCTTTAGGTAGTTATTCACTAATCATAAAGGTTATATCTCAAATTAGCATAACCATTATTGACATTAAACCCCACTCTTACTTTTATAACATTAAGGGAATTCCATATTTAATATTCTCTCCTACATTAAACTATTGTTTATTATGATCCTTTCCCCTGTTAATTCGATGACAATAAATAAATAGAGAGATAACAGTTAAAAACACATATATAATTGCTAAATATAAAACTTCTATACCAGGGTAGAGTATAGCAGATAAAAGTATATATAATGTTAAAACTATACCTAAAATATTATTCAAATCTTCTTCTTTATTTATGTTTTTTAAGATACATGAATGAATATGAAAATACATAAGTATAAGAATAACAAAACTTGAAAATGCTATTAATATATACCAAATTGATGGAATTGACAAATAAACAATAAGAAGTGAAATTGAAAGTATTGCCAATATAAGCCAATCTATCATATTTTTTAGATTTCTATATGTGTTTACTATATATACGTAGAGTGACATTACAAGCATTAAAAGTAAAATTGTTATTGCAGC
>JAPYVP010000019.1 GCA_028276785.1 Candidatus Nanopusillus sp.
TTCTTTTAAATATTTTATTATTTCTTCATTAAAAGAGGGCTTTTTAATTTCATTACCATTTTCTAAAAATCCTCTTAAAGACTCTCTTTTTTCTTTTACTAAATTTGCAAGTCCTTTATCTTTTGATAATAAAAATTCATAAAAATTAAAAGGATATAAAGTAAATAACATTAATCTTCCAACCAAATCTGGAAGTATTTTTGTATTAATTTCCAGTGTTGAAGATCCAGATATAAAAATTTTAATATCGTTAAAATTATCATATATTATTTTTAATATTTTTCCACCATCCTTTAATTTTTGAATCTCATCTAAAAAAAGAAATAATTTCTTATCATTTTTATATCTTTTAATAAAATCTATATAATTTTCTTCAAAATTTTTTCTATACTCATCTATATACATATCAATATATACTTTATTTTCATTGATTTTTTCGTAAATATTTTTTAATAATGTTGTTTTTCCAGCTTGTCTAGGTCCTCTTATTCCAATTATTTCTTTTCTTTCGATAAATTTATTTATTTTTTCTTCTATTTCTCTATTTATATATGACATAATAACTCTATTATTTTTTCAATCTTTATAAAAATAACTCTATTATTTTATCAAACATAATTTAAAATATTAAATATTTTTAAGTATGAAAATAACTATAATTTATGGTTTATGGATATATGGGAAAGATTTTAAGAGTGAATTTAACCGAGGAGAAAGTTTCTATAGAACCTTTACCTTCAGAAGATATATTAAGAAAATGGTTGGGGGGTAGAGGGATTGGTACATATTATATAATAAAGGAAGTACCACCCAACATAGATCCTTTAAGTCCTGAAAACAAATTAATTATTGCTACAGGACCTGTAACTGGAATTGCTGGAATTCCAACTGCTGGAAGATGGTCTATTATTACAAAATCTCCAATAACAAACACAATTTATGAAGGAAATGCTGGAGGTAAATTTGGTGCAGAATTAAAATTCTCAGGTTTTGATTTTATAATAATTGAAGGAAAAGCAAATAGGCCGGTATATTTATGGATATATAACGGAAAAGCAGAAATAAGAGATGCAAAACATCTATGGGGAAAAACAGTTTACCAAACTGTAGATTTAATCAGAGAGGAATTATCATCAATTGTAGGAAAAGATGATGCAAAAAATATTAAGGTAATTAGCATAGGACCTGCGGGTGAGAAATTAATTAAAATAGCAGCAGTAATGGAAGATAAAGGAAAAGGTGCTGTTGGAAGGGGTGGAATTGCAGCAGTATTTGGAAGTAAGAATTTAAAGGCAATTGCTGTAAGGGGAAATTTAAAACCACAAATTGCAAATCCAGAAAAATTTAGAGAAGTTATCTTAAAATCTTCACAATTTGTAAGAAATTCTGCTATTACATCTACAATATTGCCAAAATATGGGACTGCAGGATTCTTAGCGAAGGCTTTGGGGGAAAAGGGTATGATACCTGTAAAAAATTATCAAACAAATGTATTTCCAGATTTTAGTAAATTATCTGGAGAAACTATTGTAAAAGAATATTTGGATCAAGAAAAAACAAGAGAATCAATATGCTGGGGATGTCCAATAACATGTAAAAAATATACAAAGGTCGATAAACCATTATTTGGTACAGAAGGAGACGGTCCAGAATATATGGGTATATGGGGATTTGGATATAATCTAAATAATGACAATTTACCTTCTGTTCTAAGAGCTTATCATTTATGTAATGAATTAGGTTTAGATATAGTTGGAACAGGTCATGTCATTGGAACATTTATTGAATTGGTTGAAAAGGGAAAAATACCAAAAGAAAAGTTAGAAGGATTAAAAGTTAGTTGGGGAGATCCTGAATTAATTATTGAATTAATATATAGAATTGCAAATAGAATTGGAATTGGGGATGATTTATCAGAAGGTACGAAAGAATTTGCAAAAAAATATAATTCGGAAGAATATGCAATGGTAAATAAAAGAGGAATGCCTTTATTTGGTTTTGATCCTAGGGGAGCACAAGGTTATGGATTATGGTATGCAACAAGTAATACAGGTGATTATGACCAACTTGGATTATTTAAAGAAGTTACAGAACCAACATATTTAGGAAATAATAGTATTAATAGATTTGAAACAAAAGGAAAGGGAGAATTGATAAAAAAAGAACAAGATTTGGCTGCAGTAATTGATAGTATGATTGTATGTAGATTTTCAAGATATGCATTGAATGAGGAGATATATGCTGAACAATTATCTTCAATTACTGGATGGGATGTTGGTTCTCAAGAATTATTAAAAATTGGGGAAAGAATATGGAATGCAGAAAGAGTATATAATATTTTGGTATTTGGAGATAGTTCAGAATATGATAATTTACCAAAAAGGTTTTTAGAGGAACCATTTAAAGAAGGACCTTCTGCAGGTCATGTAGTAAAAATTAGTGAAATGTTACCAGAATATTATAAGGTAAGGGGTTGGGTAAATGGAAGACCTACAAGAGAAAAGTTAGAAGAATTGGATTTAAAATGGCTAGCAGATATTTTAGAGGAAAATCGTTTATTACCTTAATTTTTAAAAATTTAAATTAAATAAAAACCTTAAATTTTTATGCTTGTAATTTATCTCCCACTTTCTTTATCGATCCTTCCCTTGATAATCTTGATACTAATGCTTTTATAACTCTAACTCTTGTTCTTGGTCTTTTAGATTTTACTGCTTTTATTACTTCATCAAGTGTCTTTGGAGTTTTTAATAATTCCAATAAAAGCTCCTTTAGTGTTTTTCTTTTTCTAACTGCCATATATTAATATTGTTAATATTAATTTATAAATTTATATCAACAATTTTTAAAAATATATTATTTTATATTTCTGCAAAATATTTTATATTATGAATAATAAAATAAAAGAACTAATAAATAAATCTAATATACTGCTTGAAATATTGGATGCAAGGTTCCCGAAATTATGTAGAATAAAATATATAGAAAGATATATAAAAGATAAAAATAAAGACCTAATATTGGTTTTAAATAAATCCGACCTGGTAAGTGAAGATTTTTTAAAGAAAGTGGTGGAAGAATTTAGCAAGGAATATATAACGGTATATATATCTGCAATATATAGAAAAGGAAGTAGAAAATTAAGGAAAACAATTAAAAAAGTTGGAAAAAAATATGAAAAGGCGTATATTGGGATATTTGGATATCCAAATACTGGAAAATCTTCAATAATAAATGTATTAGTTGGAAGAAGAAGTGCTGGTACATCTCCAAAACCAGGATTTACAAGACATTTACAAATAATTAGATTATCTAGAAAATATTATTTAATAGATTCTCCAGGTATTGTTGAGACAAAGAACAAATATCTATTGACAATTTTGGGGGCATATGATGTAGATAAATTAGAACATCCAGAAAAGGCAGTTTTTTATTTATATAAAAAGATAGGTAAAAAACCATTTGAAGAATATTATAATATAAATATAGAAAGTATAAAAGATCTATTTATTAAATTAAGGGAAAAGTATAATATAAAAAAAGATTCTGATTGGATAAAGAGAGTTTCAAAGATTATATTATATGATTGGCAAAAAGGAAAAATAAGAGCTTTTTTTCTTTAACCGCGGTATCACCAGCCTCATACTCGGAATCCCTCATTGATTAGGAGGTGCGATAATTATTATATATTTTTAGAAATTATAAAATTATATATGAAGAAATCGATGTCGACTGAAAGATGATGAAAAGAGGGTATTCAGATCATAGAAATTCAGATATAATTATTGGCAATATAATTGTTATATCACCCCATATATTTACATGTTTTGCATTTTTTCTAATTTTTTTCCACGATATGGCCTCTTTTGTCTTTGCTCCAGATAAACTTCCATCTAATTCATTTGCAGAACTAATATATACTGCATATTCTAATCCTCCAGAAAATTGGGCCCACCATATTGTATGATGTTTTGAAATCCCACCACCTAAAATCAAAGCCCCCACTTTCTTTTCTCCAAAGAATTTTGATGCTAGAAATTTTTCATCTTCCCATACGGATACTTGTATTTCTGGATAATCATATTCTTTCATCAATATCTGTGTTCCAACTGCACCATCTGTAATTCCAGGTACAATTATTGGTATTTTATTTTTATATGACCAGTATATTATACTTTCTTCCTTTTTATCAAAATTTTCCAATCTTTTTCCAATTTCAAATATTAATTCATATGTAGATATTAAATTCTTATTTTTATTTTTTAATTCTCTAAATATGTCATCTAAAATTGGTCTTAATGTATTTTCAATTGCTATACCATAATTTTCTTCTGGTATATAAATATTTCCTAGCCTTAGTATTCCTTCTTCTCTTAATTTTACATCGTCAGAATCAAAATATCCTAAATAATAGTCTTTTGTCAATCTTGCAATATCATGATCCAATGTTCCAGCCGTTGTAATAATTATGTCAAATAATTTATTTTTAATAATATCTTTAATTATGCCTCTTATTCCAGTTGCAACAATATCTGCAGGAAAACTTAATACTTTAATTGTATTCTTATCGTTTAACATTTCTTTTAATATTTCATATCCTCTATATAATTCTTGTGCTTGAAATCCTCCAACATATTTAAATTGTTCAATTAAATCCCTTATTTTCATATCTTTATTTATTTTTAAATCTCTTACAGGATCCATTTATAAAGTTTATATAAAAAATTTTAAAATGGATTATATAACAATAGATGAATTTTCAAAAATAAAATTAGTTGTTGGAAAGATTATAGATGTAAAGGATCATCCAAATGCGGATAGATTATATATATTAAAAGTTGATTTAGGAAATGAAGTAAGACAAATTGTATCGGGAATAAAACAATGGTATAAAAAGGAAGAATTATTAAATAAAAAGATAATAATTGTTTATAATTTACAGCCAAAAAATTTTAGAGGAGTAGAGTCTCAAGGAATGTTGCTGGCTGCTGAGGATGGAAATGGTAATCTATCATTATTAACTGTTGATAAAGATATAAAAGAAGGGTCCTATGTACATTAAGAAAAATTCTCAATCCTTATTAAAGTTAAATAGTTCGTAATGGCTTTTTTTACTTATTTCTCCAGCAATGTTTGTTAAAAACATTTTTTTAGCTTCATCATAATTTTCTGTATGTCCCAAAACATACATTAATTTTACATATGCCGTTTCTGGATGCATATCTTCTGCATATATAACTCCCAAATTATATAATAATCTTGCATTACTATATACAAAAGGATTAGTTCTTCCAAATATTGTTTGAGATGTCATAACAAATATTGTACCTTTTTCTATTCCATATTTTATATTTTCAATCCATGAATATTTTATATCTACAGGATTTGTTGGTACATGTCCAAAACCAGTCCCTTCTATTACTATTCCTTTATAATTTTTGTCTACATAATATTTTATTATATCTGGATCTGAACCAGGATATACTTTTATCAATGCAACTTTTTTACATATTTTATCATCTAAATATGGATTATTATTGTTTCTTTTTCTGTAATTACCATCAATTATTTCTATATTTTTATTATATGGAAATATCTTCGCCAATGGTAAAGAATTTATTGATTGAAAAGCATCTCTTCTTTCAGTATGCATTTTTCTAACTTTTGTTCCTCTATGTGCATATGAAAAATTATCAGAACTACTCCCATGCATTACAACTGCTATTTCTGCTATATCAGAATTATCATACATGGCAGAGGATAATAGATTAAAAAAAGCATCTGAAGATGGTCTATCAGAAGATCTTTGTGATCCAGTAATTGAAACTGGTTTATTTAAATCTTTTATAATAAAAGATAATGCTGCTGATGTATAATGCATTGTATCAGTTCCATGTAATATTGTTACCCCATTTACATCATCATTTAATAATCTAACCAATATTCTTCCAATTTCTATCCAATTATCCGGTATCATATCTTCTGAAGCAATCGAAAATGGTATTTCTATATTTTTAATTTCAACATAATCTAGTAAATCTGGTGCAAGATCAATCAGTTCTTCTGGTTTAGTTAACATATGGACCCCGCCAGTTCTATAATCTATTTTTGATAATATTGTTCCGCCAGTAGCCAATATTGATATTTTATTATTTTTATTTTCTAGCTTTTTATATTCTTTATTTTCATATTTTGATTTTATTTCTTCTTTATTTAATTCTAAAATGTCATCATTTCTTATTCCAATGTTATAACCATTCTTTAATTTTATTATAATAAATTCTGATGTTTCATTTACTAAATAACCTTCAAATATTTTGTTATCTTTTGTTTTTACTTTTGCATATTTCATAAAAAGATTTTATGTAAAAAATATTTTAACTTTTTTGCTATAGGAGAATAATAATTAATAGAAATTATCTTAATGAATAAATATAACTTGTCCCATTTATATTGCATATAATATTTGTCGAATTATAATAACAATTTACATATGTTTGATTTATACTATTTAAATAACATTGAGAAAAATTATAAACTTGCCCAAGAAATGCATAATTCATCATATTTTGTGCACAGTCTGCATATGCTATAATATTTGAATTCATACGAATGATGTCTGTCGACAAATATTGGGTGGTGGCTATTATTGATGCTGCTATAATTAATGCTGGTAATATAAACATTGGGAAGGTTGATTCTAACTTCATAATAATAATAGTTATAAAAAATCTTATAAATTTTATATTTTTTGATTATCTTATAAGCTATTTAATGACAATAATTTAAATAATATTTAAAAATTTATTTATTAATGATTATCTTAACATGATTTTTTAATTATTCAAAAATATTTGCTAAATATTTATATAACTCATATATCTTATTATTTCATGTTAAAAAACATCTTAACTTCATGAAAATATACTAAAATTTTCAAAAAAAGCTGTTTTTTTATAGAAATATTTTTAATATATAAAATTCCATAACTATAAATGGCAGAGGTTAATAGTAAAATGGAAGATGAAATAATAGGAGTATCGCCAGGAGAGGAGTTTAAATTGTTGCCAACAATAAAAATAATAGGCGTAGGTGGAGCAGGAAGCAATATGGCAGATTGGTTATATAGAATGAATATAAAAGGTGCAGAAGTAATTGCAGCAAATACTGATTATGCTCATTTAAAGATAGTTAAAGCCCACAAAAAGATTTTATTGGGTAAAGAAGTTACAAGAGGATTGGGTGCTGGTGGATTACCATCAAAAGGAATGGATGCTGCAAGAGCTTCTCAATCTGATTTAAGAAAATTATTAGAAGGTGCAGATATGGTTTGGATATTATTAGGTTTGGGGGGTGGAACTGGTACAGGAGGAGCACCAGTTGTTGCACAAATAGCAAAAGAAGTTGGAGTACCACTTGTAGTAGCAGTTGCAACATTACCTTTCTATAATGAAGGTGTAGTAAGAAGAGAAAAAGCAGAAGAAGGTTTAGCACAATTAAGAAAATATGCAGACAATGTTATATTAATTGATAATAACAAAATATTACAATATGCTGGTAATCTACCATTTACACAAGCATTTGGATATGCAAATAACTTAATAGGACAAATGATAAAAGGTTTGGTAGAAACATTTGATAAAGCTTCATATATTAACTTAGATTTTGCAGATGTAAAAACTGTATTGGGTGTAGGTGGAGCTTCAATAGTAGGTATTGGAATTGCAGACGATGAAAAGAGGGCAGTAACTGCAGCAAAAAGGGCATTAGAATTACCATTATTAGATGTTGATTATAATGGAGCAGCTGGTGCATTAGTACATGTTGAAGGTGGACATGATATGACATTGAATGAAATAAATGAGGCAATGGAATATATAAAGCAACATCTTGGAGAAGATGCATTAACAATAATGGGTGCGAGACAATCTGAAGATATGAAAGGAAAGATAAAGGTTACAGTAATTGTATCTGGAGTTAAGAGTCCATATATATTAGGAAAATGGAAGGAAGAATGGGAATCTGGAGAATTAACAAAGGTAAGGAAAGATGTAAACTTAGGTATTGATATATTACAGTAGACTTTTTTAATTTAATTTTATATATTTTTTATGGAGTTTGCAAAGCTGGCTGAAGTTTTTAGGAAATTAGAATCGGTTTCTGAAAAAAATCAAAAAACGGAGATATTGGCAAGATTCATTAAAGAAATAGATAAAGATTCTTTAAAAGAGACATTTATGTTATTACAAGGAATGATTTTTTATCCATGGGAAGATAAGGATATAGGAATAGCTGAAAAATTTACTATTAGAGCTTTATCTTTGGCTACTGGTTATGATAAAAATTATATTGAAGGTTTGTTTGTAAAAACTGGAGATCTTGGAGTTGTTGCAGAGAAATTAGTAATGGAAAGAAAGCAAAAATCTATATTTACAAAAAAATTAACCGTAAAGGATGTATATAATACTTTTAGAATGATAGGGGAGCTGGAAGGGGAAGGAACACAAGATAAAAAGATTAGATATTTAGCTAATTTATTTATTTCATCATCACCAATAGAAGCAAAATATATTGCAAGATTAACATTAGAAGATCTAAAAATAGGGGTTGGGGAAGGAATTATAATTGATTCTATAGCTACAGCTTTTGGTTTACCATCAGAAAATGTAGAAATTGCATATTCAATTTTGAATGATTTTGGAGAGTTAGTAAAGCAAATTTTAGAAAAAGGAAAGGATATTGTATTTAAATTAGAACCAATATTAGGAAATCCAATTAGAGTAATGTTGGCAATAAAAGTGGAAAGTGCTAAAGAAGCTTTAGATGTTGTTGGAAGACCTGCACAAGTTGAATATAAATACGATGGATTTAGGGTTCAGATACATAAAAAGGGAGATCAAATATCTTTATGGACAAGAAGATTGGAAAATGTAACAAAGCAATTTCCAGATGTAATAGAATATATCAAAGAATGTTTTCCAAATGATAAAGATTTTCTAGTAGAGGGAGAAATTGTCGGATATGATAAGGAAAATAAAAAGTATTTGCCATTTCAGAGAATTTCTAGGAGAATTAGAAGAAAATATGATATAGAAAAAATGGTTAAGGAAATACCGGTTGTTGTTAGAGTTTTTGATATAATCTATTATGATGGGAAATCTTTAATAAATACACCATTTAAAGAAAGAAGAAAGATATTAGAATCAATAATAAAGCAAGATATAAATAAAATATCTCTATCAGAAAGTATAATAACATCTTCAGATGAGGAAGCTCAAAGATTTTTTGAGGAGGCAATCAATAATGGCTTAGAGGGTGTTATGTTTAAGAAATTAGATGCACCATATCATCCTGGAAGGAGGGTTGGTTATATGGTTAAATTAAAACCTGTAAAAGAATCTTTAGATGTTGTAATAGTTGGTGCTGAATGGGGTGAAGGAAAGAGAAGTGGATGGTTAACATCTTTTGTAATTGCTGTTAGAGATGAAAAAACAGGAAAATTATTAGAAGTTGGAGAAGTTGGAAGTGGATTTAAAGAGAAAAAGGAAGATCCAGATGATGTAACTTTTGAAGAAATGACAGAAATGTTAAAGGATTATATAGAGGAACAAAGCGGAAAATATGTAAAAGTTAAACCAAAAATTGTAATAGAAGTATTGTATGATGAAATAGAAAAAAGTCCAAAATATTCTTCTGGTTATGCATTAAGGTTTCCCAGGTTTGTTAGACTTAGACCCGATAAATCTGTCGAGGAAGCTGATACCATTGATAGGTTGATAGAACTATATAAAAGCCAAAAAAGATAATTCTATTTTTAAGTTTTTTATTATATATAGATAAATATGGTTATAAGTGAGGAGCTAGTAGAAAAGATAAAGTCATCTTTTAATTTGAATACTTATGAAGCCAGAATATGGTTGGCCTTATTAATGAAAGGTGTTGCAACGGCTGGTGAATTAGCAGATATCGCAGATATACCAAGGTCGAGGGCTTATGATGTTTTGGAATCATTAGAAAAGAAAGGATTTGTTATCATGAAACTTGGTAAACCAATAAAATATCTTGCTGTTCCACCTACGGAAGTTGTTGAAAGAGTAAAAAGAAAATATGAAGAAATTATGTCAAGAAGAATTAATGAATTGGAAAAAGTAAAAGCTTCTGATTTAATAAGAGAATTAGATGCATTGCATAAATCTGGTGCTGGATCAATAGATGTTTCTGAAAAATCTGGAGCAATAAGAGGACAACAAAATATAATAAGTCATTTAGAATCTATGTTAAAAGAAGCTCAAAAACACGTAAATATTGTTACAACCCAATTGACATTTGTTAGGGATGCAATTGCATTAAAACCAGTATTTTATGAATTAAAAGAAAGACAAATACCGGTTAGAATTATAACACCAATCGATGAGAGAAATGCAAAATATGTTCAAGAGTTAATGAATGTAGTTGAAATATATGATGCTGGAAATTATAGGGGAAGAATTGTTACAATAGATTCTGAAGAAATATTAATGATGTTGTTTGATGAAAAAGAGGTTCCATCTTCAATGGATGTTGCTGTTTGGTTATATGCACCAGCATTAGCAAAATTCATAGATGAAATGATTGAGGTATTATTACCAAAATTAAAACCAGCACAACAAAGTTTGGTTGAAAAGAAATTAATAGTA
>JAPYVP010000015.1 GCA_028276785.1 Candidatus Nanopusillus sp.
AAAGTTTGGTTGAAAAGAAATTAATAGTATAGACTATATTTTTTCAAATACTCTCTTAAAATAATCTGTAATATTTTTTATATTCTTAAATAGAGGATAAAATTGGGGTTTATATACTTTGTTTCCCCATTTTTCAAAAAATGTTATATCATATAAATTTGGTCTAATTGGTTCTTTTGGCTTTTCATTTGGATATCCCATTGCAATTATGATATGTATATTTTTATCTTTTGGTATTTCTAAAAGATTTTTTATACCTTCTTCATTAAAAGAACCTATCCAACAGGTTCCAATGTTCTTATCAGTAGCAGCTAATAAAATATTTTCTGCTATTGCTGCAGTATCTTGTATTGCAAATATTTGTCCTTTTTCTCCATATAATGATTTTAATTTATTGTCATCAGATATAATAATTATCAATGTATTTGCATCTTTTATAAAATCTTGACCGGCAAATTCGGAAATTTTCTTTATCTTTTCGGGATCTTTTACAATGATAAAATAATAATGTGATATATTTCCAGCTATTGGTGCTAATATTCCTAGGGATAGTATTTCCAATATATCTTCGTATGGAATATCATCATCTAAATATTTCCTAATACTTCTTCTATTTCTTATAGCATCTTTTAATTCCATAATATTTCTTTATTTTTTGTTTTATAAAAGATTTTATTTTTTATATGAAAATGAAGAAATTATTGTAAAGAGCAAGAGTATTGAAAACACATAATGGTCATTTATGGTATTTAATAATGTTAGAAATATTATTATTGATATTTGTAGTACAATAATGATATTTTTGTAATGTTTTTTATAAATTAATATATAAATAAAAGCAAATATTATCATATAATAATTGAAATAAACAAGAAAAATTAATAATATCAATGAAATAATCTGCATTTTTTTATAATATTTTTCAATATCATCTTCTATATATCTTCTTGTATATGTAGATATTATCAAAGCAAGCAACAATATTAAAAATATAAATGTTTGATCCAATGATGGGATTATGTAATTTTCCATTTATATTATATTCTATGAATAATAATTATAATACTTTGCTTATAACTGAAAAAGGTTTAGAGAATATTACAATTAAGGAAATAGAAAAAATATTAAATAGAAGTATAGATTATAATTTAATTGAAAAGAAAAACAAAATTTTAATTTATATAAATTTAAGTTTTGAAGAAAGATTAAATTTGTTGTTTAATTCTAGAACAATAGATAATATATTATATATGAAAGGAGATAAATATAAATATTTTCTATTAAAAAATCTATATGAAAGAGGATATCAACTAAAAAAGATTGAAAAATTAAAATCAACATTAGTAAATAAAATTATATACTATTCAAATATGGGGGAAAATGAAGAAATATTAAATATAATGGATGATGGTTCTTTTTCCATAGAACAGGGTATATATATAAAAAATATATTACCAATATTCTGGAGAAGAAAGGAAATTTCTAAATATATGGATTATTTTGAAAAATATATGAATATAAGGAAAAAAGTTAATATTAAAATATACTGTGTTAATAAAGATAAAAATAAATTATTGTTAATAGAGAGAAATTCTGAGAACGCATTGGTAAATGACATAATATTTTTTAGAAGGTTGGATATAGAATGGATTGATTTAAAATTCAAAAATGGATCGATCGATAAAATATTTGCTTTTAGAATAAAGAAAAATCCAGAATTAAATATAAAAGATAAATATATTTTTTATCATTCAGACAAATTGTTAAAAGATAAGGGAAAATTATATCTATTATTATATAGTTATGATTATAAAAAAATCTTAGAGAATATAATAAATTATATTAAAAAGTATTCATTAATATATGTTGATTCATTTTATCTATATAATTATAATAAAAAATTGCTTTTAATTGTATTAGAAAAAATTTAAAAATGATTTACTTATGAATTTTATTATGGATATAACTGAATTAGAAAAAACAAATGTGTTGAGAAACTTAATAGTAAGTGATACAGTAGTAAGATTTATATGTCCAAACTGTGGTCAAGGAGTAATAATAAGGAGTAATAAAGAGAAGAAGTTGGGTTTGGAATGGAAATGTCCAGTTTGCGGTTATACCGGACCATAAGATGGGAAGATATGTTGTTATAACATTAAGAATATCTCCAAATGATGTTGATGTAGATTTAGAAAAAATAAACGAAAAAGTAAAGGATATAATAAAAAATTTTGGTGGTCAATATTTATCTCACGAAATACAACCAATAGCCTTTGGATTAAATTCCCTAAATGTTAAGTTTTTATATCCAGATCAAGAATTTAGAGAGGAAGAATTATTAAATCAAATAAATAGCATAGAGGGGGTGAGTAGTTCTGAAGTTATTTCAGTATCCTTGGCCCAGTTATAATGTATATTTTTAAAGAATTTTCAGAAATAAATATAAAAGAATTAAAAAAAGAAATAGAAAAAGAAAGACAATTAATTAAAGATATAAAAGCTGGAAAAATATACAAAGAACAAAAGGAATTAATAAAGGTTATTTTATTTATTGTTGAATCACCAAATAAGGTAAAAACAATTTCTTCATTTTTTGGAAGACCATCAATTAGAAATGTTGGTGGATTAAAAGTTTATGAAGTTTCTTTAGGAAATATATATTTACTAATTACTGCATCAAAAGGTCATATTTTAGAATTGACAACAGACAATATTGGTTTATTTGGTATAGAGAGGAAGAATGGAGTATTTTATCCATATTATAATACAATTAAAAGATGTTTATCTTGTGGAAATCAATTTACCGAATATAAAGATGGAAAATGTCCATACTGTGGATCTACAAATGTTGATGATTCAATAAATAGGATAAAGGCACTACAAGAATTAGCTATGGAAGTAGATCAGATTATAATTGGAACAGATCCAGATACAGAAGGTGAAATGATTGCATATTCTTTATATTTAGTATTATATCCATTTAATAGAAATATTAAAAGGGCTGAATTTCATGAAGTTACGAAAACAGCAATATTAAATGCTTTAGAAAATTTAAGAGATATTGATTTAAATTTAGTAAAATCTCAAGTTGTTAGGAGAATTGAAGACAGGTGGCTAGGGTTTAGTTTATCACAGATTGTTCAGAAATATTTTAATAAAAATTGGTTATCTGCCGGAAGAGTACAAACTCCCGTTCTTGGTTGGATAATTAATAGATTTAATGAAAGAAATAAGTCTAAGTCATATATTTTAGAATTAAAATTAGAAAATGATAGAAAATTGTATATTGATACTGAAATAAAGAATAGAAGAGAGATAAATAAAATTATAAAAAATATAAAAAATAAAGAAATAAGTATAGTTGATTATAAAGAGGAAAAAGAAGAAATACAACCATTACCTCCATATATTACTAGTACAATTCTACAAGATGCAAATAATATATTAAAAATTGGTGTAGATAGAATAATGCAAATATTACAAGAATTGTTCGAATCCGCATTAATAACTTATCATAGAACAGATTCTACAAGAATATCTCCTTTAGGTATATCAATTGCAAAAGATTATATAAGTCAAAAATTTGGAGAAAATTATTTTATAGCAAGATCTTGGGGAGAAGGAGGAGCACATGAAGCAATTAGACCAACAAGACCTTTAGATGTTGATATGTTAAGAAATTCTATAGAAAATGGAGAAATTGAAGTATATATTAATATGACAAAATATCATTATATAATCTATGATTTAGTATTTACTAGGTTTATTCAATCACAAATGAAACCCGTTTCTGTAATTAAATATACAGAAAAGATAAAAATACCAGAAATAAATAAAGAAATGGAATTAAGCGGGGTAAAAGATATAATAGATCATGGATGGGATTTAGTATTTCCATTTAGAATTAATGTTATGAAAATACAGCCACTACAGAATGGAATAAAAATTGTTGAGGCAATAGGTAAAAAAGTACCTAAGGTTAGATTATATTCTCAGGCAGATATCATCAATTTAATGAGGGAAAGAAAGATAGGAAGACCATCAACATATGCAATAATAGTAAAAAAAGTAATGGAGAGGGGTTATGTAATAAATAAAAGTAATAATCTAATTCCAACAAAATTGGGAATAGATGTATATAACTTTTTAGAAAAAAATTTTGGAGATTTTGTTTCTGAGAAAAGAACAAGAGATTTAGAAGAAATTATGGATAAAATTTCTGAAAATAAAGAAGATTATAGAAAAGTACTTGAAAGTATATATGAAGAGACAAATATGATAATTGAAAAAGGAAAAAATATACAAAAAGAATAAACTTATATATAAGTTATTTTAATATTAATTAATGGCTGTTAGGGGAATAAAAGTTGGAGATATATATGAAGTAGAGATAAAGAGTTTGACACAAAGGGGAGATGGATTTGCTAGGATAAAGGGAGTTGCGACTTTTGTAAAGAATGTAAATGTTGGTTGGAAAGGTAATGTAAAAGTTATTAAAGTTGGTCCTACTTATGTAGTTGCTGAACCCACTACAACTGGAGAATCTAAAGATTCAAACCAGAGCGATTTTTAAAGATTTATAAAATATTTTTTAAAATATTTTTTATCTAAATGATGATATCATGATGACAGCTCCATATGTAAAATGGCCCGAAGATGTATTGAATACATTTATACAAAATTACGAAGCAAAAGTATATGAATTATTTGAAAGAGCAAAACAAAGTGGAAAAATTAGGAAGGGAGTAAATGAAACTACAAAGGCAATAGATAGAGGACAGGCAAAATTGGTAGCAATTGCGTTAGATGTAGATCCTCCAGAAATAGTAATGCATATACCGGCATTATGTGAAGAAAAAGGGGTAACTTATGTATATGTTTCTTCTAAACAAAAATTGGGACAATCTTGTGGTATAAATACACAAGCATCTACTGCCGCAATAATAGAACCTGGTGAAGGAAAGCAAATTATGGATGAAATAGTAAAGGCACTTAATACGTTGCTAAAGAAATAAACTTTATAAATTTTTTTATTATTATATGTAGATTAATATAAGTAAAGAAAAATTTATAAAGCTTTGTGTAGATATATATAATATGGCGTTAGAAGCTCTTATCGGAAAATATATGGATCAAATAAGTAAAGACACCAATTTAGGTCAACAAATATATAATAAACTAATAAATTCTATTAACGAGGCTTTAGGGTCTACTGTAAGACAAATAGATATGCAATTAGATCCAAAATTCAATAAAGCATTAAAGTATATAATTGGAGGGTTTACTATAAGTTCAACTAAAGATGGTATAAATCCATCACAATTATATGGAGAAATGGTAAATATATACAAGCAAAATTTATTCGGAAATGATCAATTAGCAAATATTTATATGCTATCAGCATTATATATAAGAGCTCTCAAAAAATTGGGGTATCCAGATCCGGTTACTGGTAAAAAAGAATATACAAATATCGCTAGGCAAGAAAGAGAAAATGTACAAAATATTGTAAATATGGTTGGAGATTTGTTAGCAAAATCTCTACATGAATATTATAAATCAATAGGTAAAGATGTAACGGAGGAGGAGATTGCAGCAAATCTGTATGTATATGCTTCAGCATTCTATAGCGAGTATGCTGGAATAATAAATAAAGTAAGATCATATATAACATCAAAGACACCAAATGTAACACTATTAGAATCTACAACTAGACTAATGTCTACATTAGATGATATATTTATGTCTTCTATAGAAAGCTTAATATATACAATGTATTCAAAGGTGCAAATTCCTGGAGTAGTATCATTAATATTAAATTCTTGGGGTCAATACGGATTCTATAGGAATTGGTTTGATATAGTGTCTAGTAGAATTGGTGGCTATGTAAGTCCAAGACTACAACAACCTCTACAACCACCGGCAAGCCAACAACCAGCTCCTCAGCAGCAACAAGCTCCACAAGGTGGACAATCGGCAAACCAATTTAGACAACCACCAGGTCCACATGTGCTAAAGCCATAAAATAATAAGTAGTATTATCATAAAATAAGATGAAAATAGTAATATTAGCAGATCATAGGTGGAATTCTGGGGCAAAAACATATACTATAAGTGCAACTTTATCTTTTTTAAAAATATATGAATTACTTAAAAGTAGATTAAAAGATTTAGAAATTAAACTTTATGTAACAACTTTTAATGGGAATAATGGTGTAGATTATCATGAAGTTGATTTTAATGAATTATATAAATTATATAAAGAAGGAAAAATAAAAGAAATCTTAGAACTTGCAATAGAACAAAATTATAATGACAAATCCAGAAAGATCGGGTTGGATGATTTATTAACTGGTTTATCCAGTTCAGATTTTAAATTTATTAGCAGTGCTGGTTTTGGGATATTTGATAGAAATATAACAAAGGAAAATTTAGATAGAATATTATCTGAAAAGGGAAATTTTGTTGTAATGGTTCATTCTGATCTTGATGGTAATTTGTTAATTAATCTTTGGAATATAATTAATCGTAATGAATTAAAAAATATAAGAGAAGAAACTAAAAGAAAAATATATAATTTACTTGAAAAAAGAATACATAAAGGTTATTTGGATGATGAAGATCAGAAAGAATTGATAAATCTAGCAAAATATTTATTTTTTGAGGATAATGAAGAAGCTAGAGAATTAAGAGAAAAGTATAGGTGGTTAGTAGAAGCAATTGAAAAAGAATTGCATATATTGGATAGGTTAAAATATGGAATTGTAATGTTTCCTACAGATATCGTTCGTGATTCAAATGAAAGATATGCAGAAAAAGTTACTGGGTCTAAATTTAGAAGAGCAATAGTTTTAGATGAGCCAATGTTTATGATATCATTATGGAAGAATTATAGATATGAAATAAAAGCTTACAAAGATTATTATGTGGATTCATATAAAGAGGATAAGAGAACAAAGCTAATTTATAACGGAAGAATTCATCCAGAAAAAGGTATAAATGATGTAATAAAGTTATATGAAGATTTACTTAAGGAGGGTAAAGATGTAATGTTAATAATAATTACTCCAGACATGCGTGAAGGAAGTGAAGAGTATGAAAAGTTAAAAGAAATTATAAGTAAATATAAGAGAGGAGAAGTTCATATATATAGTGAGCAAATGGGAAATTCATTGTATGTATATCCTTTACATCTCATAGGATTCTTAGAAGCAATGGGGGAATTAAAAAATACAGTATATATTAACGCGGCTTATATAGAGTCATATGGTCTCGCTACTTTAGAGGCACTAATATTTGGAAAGTTGCCAATAATACATAGGAAGATTTCTGCATTACAAGAATTAGAAAAAAGAGGAATATTAAGTAGTGAATTATCATTTAAGACATATGAAGATTTATATAATTTGGTTAAAGAAGTAATTGGAAAAATTGAAAGTGGAAGTTTTGATGTAAACAAATATATAAATGAAGAAAAAAGAAAAGAATTAATTGAGTCAGCAGATCCTGAAAAAGTTGCGGAAATATATGCAGAAATAATATACAATTATATAAGGGAAAATTATAACAATTTAGAAAATCAAAAAGCGCAAGAAGATAATGTAAATTCATAATCCTTATTTTTTAGTGGTTATCTAATTCTTATAAAGATCAATATTTCTTTAATCTTTATGGTATATATAAAGTGGCTTAATGAATTATCTAAAGATGATGTAAATATTGTTGGTGGAAAAGCTGCAAATTTGGGAGAAATGACAAAAATAGGTATTCCTGTTCCCCCAGGATTTGCCATAACTGCAGAAGGATATTGGAAATTCGTAGAATACAATGGAATAAAAAATAAAATAGAAGAAATATTGAAATCAATTGATATAAATAATCCAACACAATTAAGAAAAGCTGCTAATCAAATACAAGAGTTATTTATACAAGGAAATATCCCGGATGATCTAAAGAATGAAATATTAGAAAATTATAGAAGATTATCGAGCATGTTTGGAAATGAACCAATATTTGTTGCTGTAAGATCATCAGCAACTGCAGAAGATTTACCAAATGCCTCTTTTGCAGGTCAGCAGGCTACATATTTAAATGTAAAAGGAGAAGACAAATTATTGGATGCAGTTAAAAAATGTTGGGCATCCTTGTGGACGGCAAGAGCAATTAATTACAGATCGGCTATGGGATTTGATCATAGTAAAGTAGCATTATGTGTTGTAGTACAAAAGCAGGTATTTTCAAAGAAATCTGGCGTAATGTTTACTGCAGATCCTATTAAAAATGATTTATCAAAAATAGTAATTGAATCTTCTTGGGGATTGGGCGAAGCAATCGTTTCTGGAGCAGTAATACCAGATGAATATATTGTAGATAAGAATACATTAAATATATTAGAAGTAAAAATAAATGAAAAGAAAGTTATGACAGTATACGATCCTGATTCGTTTACAAAGGAAGTAGAAGTTCCAAATGAATTAAAGAATTCGAGAGTATTGTCTGATGATGAAGTAAGAACTTTAGCAAATTATGGAAAGATATTAGAACAACATTATGGAAAGCCACAGGATATAGAATTTGCAATTGATGATAATGGTATATATATTGTACAAACAAGAAATATAACAACAATTAAGAAAGTAAAGAAAGAGGAAGTAGAAGTAAAAAGTGAAAAAATATTATTAAAGGGTATTGCTGCATCACCAGGTGTTGGTACTGGAAAAGTAAAAATAATATTATCTCCAGAAGAATTTGATAAATTTGAAGAAGGAGATGTATTAGTTACTGTAATGACAAATCCAGATTATGAACCATTAATGGCAAAGGCTTCTGCAATAGTTACAGATGAAGGTGGACATTTATCACATGCTGCAATTGTTTCAAGAGAACTAGGAAAACCTGCAGTTGTTGGAACAAAAGATGCAACTAAAATATTGAAGGATGGAATGATTGTAACTGTAGATGGAACACATGGTATTGTATACGAAGGAGAAGTAAAATTGGGAGAATTAACTAGAAAAGAAGTTGCAAGAAAAGTAGTAAAGTCTACACCATTAGAAATTACAGCTACAAAAATTATGGCAATCGCTGATTATCCAGAAACTGCAAGTAAAGTAAAAGATTTAGTAGATGGAATAGGATTATTAAGGTTGGAATTCTTGGTATTAAGAAATAGAAAACATCCAAGATGGTATTTAGATAATAATAAGTTAGATGAATTTACAAATATGTTGGTAGAAAGATTGGAAGAAATATTAAGAATTATGTATCCTAAACCAGTAATAGTTAGGACATTGGATATGAGGACCGATGAATATAGAAATTTAGAAGGAGGAGAAAAAGAACCAAAAGAAGCAAATCCAATGATGGGATGGCATGGTATTAGGAGGGATTTAGATCAGGAACAACTATTTAGAGCTCAGATAAGAGCTTTTAAAATATTAATAAAAGAAAGAGGATTGAATAATTTATGGGTAATGTTACCATTTGTAATATCATGGGAAGAAGTATATAGAGCAAAAGAAATAATTAAAAGTGAGGGATTAATACCTGGAAAAGATATGAAGTTTGGAATAATGGTAGAAACACCCGCTGCCGCATTAACAATTGAAGATATAATTAAGAATGCCGGTATAGATTTTGTATCTTTCGGAACAAACGATTTGACACAATTAACATTGGGAGTAGATAGAAATAACGAAATGGTACAAAAATTAATGGATGAAGGACATCCTGCAGTTGTCAAATTAATATCAAGGGTAATAAAAGTATGTAGAAAATATGGGGTATATACATCATTATGTGGACAAGCCGGTTCCAGACCAGATTATGCAGAATTATTAGTAAAACTTGGCATAGATTCTATATCAGTAAATGTAGATGCAATAGAATTAGTAAGGGAAACTGTAGCAAGGATGGAGAAAAAACTTTTATTAGATAAAATAAGAAAATTATAAATGAATAAAAAGGATATATTATATATATCTTTAATAACTGTTTTTTCTATATTTTTTATACTTTTACCAATAAATATCAACATATTTGTTAAAATTGGAATAATTGTATTATTATATTTAATTTATTCATTAAAATATCTTCAAGAATATTTAGAATATGAAGAGATGATAAACAATTTTCCATTATTTTTAAGAGATTTATCCCACTATTTAAAAATAGGACAGCCATTACCAATTGCTCTAAAAAGCGTGTCAAATAATTATTATGGAAAAAGATTGAATAGAGAAATTAAATATATAATTTCTGAGATGGAATATGGGAAAACTTTTTATGATGCGTTAAATGATTCTGCAAAGAGGATAAATAATTTAGAAATATCTGAAGTTTTATTGAATATAAATAATGTTTTAAAAAGTGGTGGGGATTTAAGTAATTTATTAGATACATTATCAGAAAGCATAAGAAATTTAGAAATGATTAAAAAGGAGAGATTATCTCAATTAAAACTTACGACATATACATATTACGGATTATATCTCGGAGTTCTATTATCAATTATTGCAGTATATTATTTAATAATTAATATAAAATCATTGGGTCTTTCATTTAATAAAGATGTATATTATGAATTAATAAATGCTTATAAATTCTTATCTTTTTTATTATTATTAATTAATGCAATTTTTACTGGTTTAGTTATTGGAAAACTTGCAAAAGGAACTATAAGAGCTGGTATAGTTCATAGCATAGTTTTGACAGCCATATCTGTAGGTTTTTTCTTTTTATTATAATTTTAAAATTTTTTCATTTAAGAAATTATAATGGTATTCAAGAACTATAATGTTAAAATAAGAAAAATTAAGGAATCAAGAAAATTTATGAGACCACCTTTTTGGGCAGCAATTAAAAAATTTGGTAGAATAGTTCCACTTTATAGATTAAAATAATTATACATTTGGTTCTACATTTTTTATTATAGGATCTATATCCATTCCTGGTCTTCTATTTTTTATTAATACAACTCTTGAATCAACATCTTCATCAAATATCTCATAACCAGGTAGTTTTTCTACTAATCCTTTTGCAAAATTTCTTATATCTTCCATGCTTGGAACATTTTTATATTCTAACTTCAACCTTGAATATCCTAAGAATGAGTAAGATTTTACTTCTATAAAGTGGGGATTATATATTTCAATTAATTTAGCCCATTCATCAAAATAATTCGGATCATTATTTACTCCTTTAATTAATGTTATTCTTGCAACTCTTCTTGTTTTCATTTTTGATGCAATTTCTAATGATTTTAGAAATCTTTCCCAATAATCTTTATATAAAGGTACAGATATTTTTTTGTACATTTCTTTATTTGGAGCTGTAAAAGATATATATAATTGGGTTGGTAATGCATTTTTTTCGATTAATCTTTCCAATGCTTCTGGAACCTGTCCGGATGTTACTATAAATATTGATTTTATCCATGGCCAATTTTTCTTAATATACAATATACTCTCTGCAACATATGGGTATAACAATGGTTCTCCCGATAATGAAAATGTAACATGAGTTGGTTTATCAATAAATTTATCCAATAATTCTTTATTTGCCTTTGGGTTGCCATAATATCCAATTAATAGTTTCCTTCTTAATTCTCTAAGTTTTTCCATTATTTCTTCAGGCTTATCTACTTTGTCTTCTGGTAATATATCATAATAAGGTTCGAATTTTGTATTTGGTCTCCAGCAAAATATACATCTATTTGTACACCAAACAACTGATTGTGTCATTTCCATACATCCTGCAGTGTCTATTCCATAGAATTTATTTTTATAACAGACCCTTCCATTTATAATTGATTCTTTTGTCCAATGACAAATTTCAACAGCAGAATGATTATAAATTCCATATCCAGCCTTCTCTAATTGCTTTAAAGTCTTTAAATTATGTACTTTCCATTTTTCGACATTTTCATTCATTGAATAATATATTATATAACATAGTTATAAATGTATCAGTGAACTTGGCATTCATCATTCGTCAGCTGAGAAGGCTTTCTTCACCCAAGTAATTGTATATCTTAAAGGATTTTATTTCATAATTTTTAAAATATTTCTTAATCAATTCTTCAAATTTTTCTTTATTTAAGTTTTCTCCACTACACCATGCAGCATCTATATCTATATAAATTCCATCCTCTTCAGTATAGCTACTTATTACTATATGAGATGTTGTTAAAATTCCAATAAATGTTATATC
>JAPYVP010000036.1 GCA_028276785.1 Candidatus Nanopusillus sp.
GAAACAATAAATTCAATCGGTAGAGTTGTAAATAATAGAGTTGGGCCAATATTAAGCTATCTTAAAGTAAATAAAGAATGCGAATATTATTATGAAACATATAAGATAATAAAATCAATTGTATATGGAAATTATATAATAAATGAATTATATAAAAACGAATACATTGTATATAGTGATCCCATAAGTTTGGGAAATTTCTATTATACTATTTATAAAGAATTAGCTCACGGAGAATTAACAAAAGATGAATATTTAGAAATAACACATATTGATATCATTAACCCATACACAGAAAAAGATCTTTCATTATTTTCTAATATAGTAGATAAAATAAGGCAAAAAATAGAGGTTAAAGCAATAAAAAGATGAGCGAGGAAAATATATTAATAGTAAAAGGAATATTAGCACCTAAAACAATAATAGCAGGTTCAGAAAGCTATGATTATGACCATATTTATTATTTAATAAAGAATAGTCTTTTTGAAGCAATTTTGAAGGGAGCTAAATATATAAAAGAAAATCCCTTTGTTTATAAGATAAAATCAATAGAGGAATTGTGGAATCATATAGAAAATGCAAAAGATAAACTTTTAGATGAATTATGGAAAGATCCTTATATTAGTAATGACCTATATTTTAATAAATACATTGATATAATTGAAAATGCATTGTTGACGGGTTTGCTATTACAAGATTTAGAAAATAAATTAGCCAGGAAGCATCAAATAATAAGGCGATTAATACAAAAATATGAACCATTGGCTTTTGTTTCTTTGTATTTTTATACCAAAAAATACAGAGAGGGAAACCTTAAAATTTTAAATTTGGAAGAAAATAAAGAAAAGGAAGATATAAAAGCAATAATAAGGATCTATTTAGTTATAAGGAAATATGATTTAAAGAAACTCATAGATTTAAGAAATATATATAGAGAATTGATTATAGCTATTCAAGATAATAGCATAGATATTAGTAAAGAATTAGAAATGATTAAACAATATTTAATAATAAATAAGAAAGCAAAAAGAAAGAAAAAGATTATTCAATTAATAAATAGAAAAAAAGAAATTGATAAAAAGATTGAAATATTAAAGAGCATAGACTCATCAAACCCAGAAATTCAAGAATTGGAAAAAGAAAAGAAAGAAATAGAAGATCTATTAGAAAAATTAACAAAAAGAAAGAAAATAATTAAAGAAAATATACAAAATGAGCAAGAAAAGGCAAAAACCAAAAGTAAAGAATTGGAAAACAAAAATGGACAGTGATCTACCAGGATCTGAGAAACCTGGTGCTATTTTAGAATTTGTTAAAAAGGAAGAAAAGATAACAAAAGAAAAAGAGGAAAAAACTGAGGAAAAAGTAGAAATACAAAATAATGAAAAGATTAGCCAGGATTCCGATTTAAGAGAGATAAAGAAAGGGATATTTAACACATTCATAAAAGGAAAAAGAATTATAGAAAAAGATGCTTATGGCGACTATTATAGCAATAATTTAGTAACATTATTAAAATATGATAACGATATACCCCAAATAATCTATGAAACTTTAAGATTAAGCAACCCATCAAAAGTAACCGCATTTAAATCAAAATTAGCAAGTGAAAGAAAAATTAGTTTTGCTGGTTTTATTGCGGATGTAAAAGAAAGTGAAAACTACGAAGCAAACCAATTTAAGATAAAATTAGGAAATGGCGTAAGTGTAATATATAATAAAAGGTATATTAGAAAAAAGTCCGATAAAGGTAAAAAGATAGAAGAGATAATAGAATATTTTGATAATGCAAAAAATAATAAAATATTATGGGTTGATATTGAATTAAAAGAATATTATTTGGGTCAAAAATTAGTGAGAGAACCTCTTATTGTAGATTACCGTGAATTAGCACTATGGGAAAAATACAAAAATAATATATTAGATAAAAAGGAAAAGTATAAACTTACATGGTATGAATATGTGATGTGCAGTTTAATAGGATTAAATATATTTGATCTAGAAGGTCATGAAAAAGAATTAATAGATTGGTTATATATTCCACGTATATTAATGTTGCATAGAGTAATCACGCCAATATTGCCAAAAGATATGGTTCCTTATACACATGTATTGCAATTAACCCCCGCAGCCACAGGTAAAACACAGTTTGCATTATCCGTGAGAGATCTCTATAACGCAGAATATTATGATAAATTGCCAACACCCGCTAATTTAATATACCATGCATTAGATGAAACGCCAGGATCGGTATTTAGGCATGATTATATATTTATAGATGAATTTAGTAAGCCCCCCACAGAAAAGATTAGTGAATTTATTAATAATATAAATACAGGTTTATCATCGGGTGTTTGGGCTATTGGAAGAGGAAACTATGAAAAACAACAAATAAATAAATATAAGCCAGTCGGTTTTGGATTCTTTGGTAATGTATTAGGAAAGCAAGAAAGAAAAGCAATGAATGAAATAGATCCTTATTATGAAGGAATTGATTTTAAGAATTTTGAAGATGCTAGAAAAGCGGCTCAATTTGTGTTATATAAGAAATCTAAAGATGAGAATTATAGAGTAACAATAAATAACTTTATAGATAGAATTGCCATAGTAAGTATTATATTTGAAACCTTAAATTTATCAAAATTGGGATTAAGAGATATAATTCCAAATCCATTAGAATTATATGCATTAAAACAAATAATTCAGGAAAGGATTGATCAAATAGCGAAAGAACCAGAAAAATATATTGATATTGAAAAAATAGATAAAGAACAATGGGAAGATGGGAGAATGAGAGATAATGCTATTAAAGTAGCAATAAAATTGATGGCCATGGAAATTGATAAATATTTAGGAAAATCTGCTGAAGATTTAGCAATCGAAATGGTAAAAGGCCTGTGGGGATGGAATCCGAAATAAAAAAGATGGATGAAAAAATACTATATGATCAATTAATACTAATAGAAACAAAAAGAGATATAAAAAATAAAATAATCTTTTTAGATAGAGAGATACCAAACTACAAAATATATTATAAGGGGAGATCAATTGGAACCATAAAAGAAATGTTAATTAATGTGGATAAAAAAATTAAGATAGATGAAATTAAAGAGGATAAAGTTCTATATACATTAATAATAGCTCACTTAATAGCTCAATATATTATAAAAAGAATAAAAAATAGAGATTGGGAATATGCAAATTATTTAAAACAAAGACGTGAACTATTGATAGAAGCAATATATAAAAAGATATTAGGTGGGCCTATGGATAAGTTTAGATTTTTTGGAAAAATATGGACACATAATGAAATATTAGGGGCTTTTATAGAGTATATGGGTGATAAAATTCTAGATTTTTAGCCAAATAGACTTTTTTATTTTTATCAGATTAAAGTAGTATCACCGAAAAATATATAAATTTAATCTTAACCAAAACCGTCCCAGGGTTTGACCCATATATATATAGGGCCAAACCGTTAGGATGGTTTGACCCCAAAGGCAAACCCTCCCCACGGTTTGATTAAGTAAAAATTGGGCACGGTATAGAGTACCAAAAAGTAGTAACATGGC
>JAPYVP010000025.1 GCA_028276785.1 Candidatus Nanopusillus sp.
TATGGAAAATATGAAATAAAAAATAAAGAAATAATATATGAAGAAGAAAGTTATGATCCATTGGAATATTTTTTAGAAATTGAAGATAAATTTCATATAGATTTGAAAGATAAAAGGATATATTTTAGAGTGTGGCAATATCCATTATCCCATTCGAAATTATTCTTATTTGATACAGATTTACAGGAAAATGATCCAAGTATAAGAAAATTAACCGGAAGATTATATTATGAAGAGAATGAAGAAGAAAAATTATTAAAGGATTTATTGTTAGGATTGGGTGCATTAGAATTCTTTGAAAATTATGGAATAGAAATTGATAAATATCATTTAAACGAATCGCACGGGGGTTTTTTAGCAATAGAATTATATAAAAGATATAGGGATATAAATAAGGTAAAAGAAAAGGTTGTATTTACTACACATTCAATTATTGCAGGTCATGATTCATTTGATTATAATCTAGTAGAAAAATATTATGATATTCCTGGAGAAATAAGAAATTTATCTCCAAATAGATTATCATTAACAAAAATATTATTTGAATTATCTGGATTTGTAAATGCTGTATCATATAAACACAAGATAATTACTGAAAGTGTATATAATAAAAAGGTAGATTATGTAACAAATGGTGTATATCATTTAAGGTGGGTAAATAAAAAGATCGAATATTTATATGATACATATCTACATGGATGGAAAAACGAACCCGGAAAGTTTGCATACGCACAATCTATAAATAGGAAAGAATTCATAAAAGTAAAAAATGTTGTAAAAAAAGATTTAATAGATTATATAAATATAAATTCATATTCAAACAAAGAATTTAGAGAAGATAGAATATTAATTTCTGTAAAAAGGAGATTAACTGAATATAAAAGATTTCATATGTTATTATGGAGATTGGAAAAATTTGAAGAATTAGATAAAAAATATAAAATACAATTTTTATTGTCAGGTTCATTCCATCCAAAAGATGAATTTGTAAAAAATACAATTAGATGGATTTTAGATATTATGTCAACATTGAGTACCCCAATTGGATTAATATTAAATAGAGGATATGAACAAGAAAGGACAATTTTAGCAGGTACAGATTTATTTTTACATCTTCCAAGACCACCATTTGAAGCTTCTGGTACTTCTTGGATGAGGGCTGCAATAAATGGTACTCCCACATTATTTTCAAGAGATGGTTCTCCATTAGAAATAATAATTGATGATTATAATGGATGGTTTTTTGGAGAAAATAATTATGATATAAATAAAAATACTGATGAAAAAGATGTAGAAGATTTCTATAATAAGCTAGATTATGTATTAAACATTTACAGAAATAATTATGATAAATATATAGATGTATCATTAAATGCAATAAGAACAATAGGTCCAATATTTAATACTTATAGATGTTTTGAAGAATATATTAGTAAAGCATATAGATGATGAAAAAAGTATACTGAAAGATGAAGAATTTTACCCATTCTGATTATTTTCCAAAAAAGGATAATATATTTTTTTGACTACCTTTCTTATATGCATTCTTTAGTTCTTCAATAGCTTTATTTACCCTATCTTCTGAAAAATCATGTTCATCAATTAATATTTTTCTTATTTTTTCTTCATCAACTTCTCCAAACTTTATATCTTCTTTATTTATTTCATTTACTGGTGGATCTTCAAAGAATTCTTCAAGCTCTTTCCAAGAAATTTCTTTATAATATTTTTCCCATCCAACATATTTAAACAACCTTTCAGGATCGTCACTATTTTTTACAAGTTCGTATGCAGTTTTTACTCCTATTCCCGGAATTCCGTCTGGATTATAATCAGTTCCAATAATTAAAGCAAACCATATTAATTTTTTATAATCTAACTTTAAATGATTTAATATGTCATTTAATTCAATAATTTCTGGATTTATTTCGACTTCTACACCCCTTACTTTTCTTTTTCCACTTATTGTTAAATTTCTTGCAACTCTTAATCCTCCAAATAATAAAGAATCATAATCTTGTGATCCAACATAATCTGCAATTCCTTTTTTAACTAGATATGCTGCCTGTGCTTCCCCTTCAGAAGGTGCTTGTACATATGGAACTCCCATTGCTTTCAACAATTCCTTTGATTCTTCTACCATATTAAATTCTAATTTTGATGTAAATTCTGCATATTTCTTTAAATCTCCTTTTATACCCATTTCAATTGCCTTTTTATATTTTTCTTCCATCTTTTTTCTTTGTTCCTCTCTTAATTCCTGTTCCTTTTTCTTAAATTCTGGATGCTTCCCATCAAATACATAAATTACCTTTATTCCATATTCAATCAAATTCTTTGTCCTATAAAATAAACCAGACAAATGTGAAGTAACTCTTCCTTTTGAATCTTTTAAAGGTGTACCGTCGGGTTGCCTTATTGCGGCTAAGAATTGATATAAAGCATTAAATGCATCTAATGCGACGACTTTTCCAGATAAATATGAAAAATCAACTTCTTTTATTACAGGTTTTATTAGTTCTCTTATTTCTGCTAAACCCATTTAAATAATTTAATTTATAATGTTTTAAATTTAATTATTATTTTTTAAATATTTTTCTATAAATTCTTTTACTGAAATTGCATTACCTTTTTCTATTAAATCTTTATCTTCAGATACTAAAATTGATCCAAAATTCTTTGAGGCATATACATAAGATGCATCATAATATGTTAAATTTTTTTCTATTGCAATTTTAATTATTTCAATAAAAGATAAAGATAAATTCTCAATCACATTAAGTTCTTTTAGTATTTCATAAATAACTTCAGAAGTTTCTGTAAAATTAGTAATTCTCTTAAGTAAATAATAATCTTTCCAAATAGCATTTCCAATTTCATAAAAAGTAAGATCTAATATATAAATATAATTATAATCTATTTTATCAGTATAATCTTTATAGACAGTTAGAAGCTTATATAATGCAGAAGCATCAAATAAAAAATTATTATCTTTCATACCTTGTTTCTTTAATTAATCTTGTGAATTCCTCTGGGGTAACATCTTTCATTAATTCGCTTAATCTTTCAGCTAATTTTTTTATTTTTTCTCTTCTTCTTTTTTCTATTTCTTCTTTCAAAGCTTTTTCTACGACATCTTTTATATTTATTCCTAATTCCTTTGCCTTTTCCTTTAAATTCTTATCTATTCTTATACTTATAACATCTGTTTTACTCATAATATATTGTATTCAAAAATATGTATATAAGTTATAATGTATATAAATTTTTGTATACGATATTATTTTATCAATATCAATTTACAATAAAAATATATGGTAAAAGTAATAAAGAGATCTGGTGAAGAAGAAGAATTTTTAGAGGATAAGATATATAATTCGTTAATTAATGCGGGTGCATCTGAAGAAGTTGCAAAGCAAATTGTAAAAGAGTTAAAAGATTGGATAAAAACAGAAAAATTTGGAAAAATATCTACTGATGATATTAGAAGATTTGTATTTAATAGATTAAGAGTATTGGAACCAGATGTTTTAGAATCATGGCAATTTTACGATAGAATATTCAAAGGAAGGATAACATTTAGCGATGGAAAAATTTTGATAATTGATAAAGGCCATTTATATTTGGGAAGAAAAGTTAGAGATATGGGAAATAAAGGATTGGACAGATCAGAGGAGGTTAAAGAGATATTAGAGGAATTAAAGGAAGATATGAGATATGGTTTATCTCCAAAAATAGTTAATTCTAGGTTATATGCATTATTTATGGGTGTATTAAGAAAAAAAGATATGCCTAAAGAAGAAAAAATGAAATCAATAGAGTTAATAAACAATTTTAGAAAAGAAATGGGATGGAAACCTTATGAATTAAAACAGCCAATATATTAATTTTTCAACAATTTTTAATTAATAAAAAACTTTTAATTGTTGTCATTAATAATAATTGTTAATGGACAGTCTAGATAGAATTATAAATCCTATACCAGAAGATGAAAAATCGAGAGAAGCAATATATCATTTATTAGATAATGTTCTTGCAATGTATTATTTGCAAACTACTAAAGATGGTGAACCACTAGAGAAGTCATTTGAGAAATTGAAAAAAGAAGTTAGGAGGTATGAGATGATAATTATAACGAGAAATGGAGAATATACGATAAATTTAGGGAAATACGTTGAAGAAAAGGGATTTGGAGGTATATTAAAACAAGCTATTAATCTAGGTAGACCATATAATATAACGCAACAAAGATATAAAGATTATGACTTTATAGAATTCGTACTATATGAAAGAAAGTGTTTAGATAGATTAATTAAAGAATTTAATAAAAAATATGGACTAGAAGATAGAATAATTGGTTTTACGATAGTAGTACGATATTAAGGCCATTCAATTGTAATAATTAGCCTTTTATTATTTTTACCTTTATTTTCTTTTCCAATAATTTTTATTTTTCCAACTTCTTTTGTGGATCTTACATGTGTTCCTCCATCCAATTGTATATCAATATCTCCAATACCAACTATTCTTAAAACATCATATTTTTCATATCTTTTTTCATCCATTAATCTTTTTAATTGAGGCATTTTTTCAAGATCTTCTTTATTTATAAATTTTGCGTATACAGGCAAATCTTTATTAACAATTTCATTTGCCTTTTCCTCAATTTTCTTTACTAATTCGTCATCCAACTTATCTAAATCAAAGTCTATTCTTGCTTTATCTTCATATATTTGACTTCCAGTAATTTTTATATTACCAAACATATTATTCAATACTGCAGATAATATATGTAGGGCTGTATGTAACCTCATTAATTTGTATCTTCTTTCCCAGTTTATTTTTCCTTTAACAATATCGCCAACTTTAAAATCTGGCTCTTTTTCTAATAAATGTACAATATTTCCTTTATCATCATAATATGTATCTACTACTTTTATTCCATTTATTTCTCCAGTATCTCCTGGCTGACCTCCACTTCTTGCATAAAAGGTGGTTCTATCTAAAACAACTTCTTTTCCTCTAATTTCAATAACCCTTCCTTTAAATTCTTTTAAATATTGATCCTGCCAGAAAAGTTTTTCAGTCATAGAAAATAATATAAGAATATCCTTATTTACCTTTCTATTAAAACTATAATTTATGAAAAAATTAGATAGTTTGGATAAAATATTAACAGATAATATTATTAGTAAAAGGTCATTTCTAAAGGACATATTTGATAAAGTATATCGGAAGGGATAATAAAACGAAATTAGATTATATAAATTACTTTCTGTACATAGATTTACTATTTTTAATAGAAGTATATTATTTCGCAAAAGGATTTGTAGAAGAATGTAACAATCTTGATATATACGAATGTAAAAGGATAAAAGTAAAGGACATATTGAGATATTTGCGTTATGAAAAAATATTAATTAAAATTTTTGGGAGTTTGAATAAAGTTGAAGAATTTGTGGATAGTATTGACGAAGATGGGTTTTATGAATTTTATTATAATTTAGGAAGAGAGTATTTTAAAGAATTTTATTTTATTAATAATAGGATATTAACTAATATTAAAAGAAAACAAATATTGAAAACTATTAGTAAATTCTTATACAGTAAATTTAGTTATGGTTTATTTTCCAATAATTATAAAGAAAGTAAAAATAAGAAGAATCTATATATTATTTAATTTATTCTCCAATTATTGTTACGAATACTTTTCTTTCTCTTGGTTCAAATAATTCTAAAAATATCACCCTTTGCCATGTTCCTAGTAAAAGTTTTCCATCTTTTATTGGTATACATAAAGATTGTGATAATAAATTTGCTTTTATATGTGCAGTTGCATTAATATTTCCCTCATAATTATGATGGTATTTTATATTTAATGGTAATATTCTATTAAAAAATTCTTCAATATCTTTAAATATTGTTTCGTCATTTTCTTGTATTATTATACATGCAGTATTATGTAATGAAAATAATGATAATATACCATTTTTTATTCCTGATTCTTTTAATATCTCATTAACCATATCAGTTATATCTATAAAATAATATGGACCTTTTGTTTTTATTTTAATTTCTTTTTGATAGATATTCATATAGTTTTTATTTTTTTAGTTTTTAAATATTTTTTAATTTGTTTTATCATTTTTGTGTTAAAATAAAATTAGATTATGAAAAAACTAAATTTATAAATTTCTATCAACGTAGAATATATAATGATCAGAAGTAAAATAAGAAGTGTTGCTTTTTTAATTGTGTTAATAATAATCATTGCTGTAGTAGGTGTTGGAGCATTTGTGGCATATTATGTAAATCAAAATAATAGTACTACTATTACTCAAAACAAGTTAGATCTGTTTAAAAGTACGGTTAATGATATGATTTCTCTTGCAAAAAACTTTTATGGAGGATCATGGTTTGCTTTAGATAATGGAACATTCTATGCAATCCATAATGGTAGAGGCGGATATGATGTAGTGTATATAAATGGAACTACGGCAACAATTAGTCAAAATTTGTTTTATAATAAGCAAGCATTCTTTCCATATACTCAAAGTAATACACCTCCAAGAACAGGAATATTAATTATTCTTTCAAACTCTACAGGAGATGATAAGGCACTAATTATGTTATTTGGATATTACTGGAATTCTGTTCCAAATCCAGCCCAAGAGGCATATGAACAGCTACTTAGAGAATCATATTCTGGAGCATTAACGGGTATGAGAGGTAATAATGTTTGGATGTATTCGGCAGGTATTACTGGAGAAGCTACTTTATATATTGAAATAGGACAAAATGTAATTGTAGCAGTTTCAACTGTATATGTTAACACTTCTTTAGACCAG
>JAPYVP010000014.1 GCA_028276785.1 Candidatus Nanopusillus sp.
GTTTTTTTAATTACGTTAATAATAATCACTGCTGTAGTAGGTGTTGGTTTATCTTTTGCATACTATATAAAATACTATGTAAATTATACTAAAAGTAATATTTATGTTATATGGAAAGGAGACTTATTTAATAGTACAGTTAATGCAATAATTTCTTTTGCAGAAAGATATTGGGGAGGACCATGGTTTGTAGTAGATAATGAGACATTTTATGCAATTTATAATGGTAGAGGTGGATATAATGTAGTGTATATAAATGGAACTATATTAACGGTTGAAAAAGGGGTTTTATATAATAAATTTGTTTTAGATTCTAATATATCCCCACCAAAAGAAATGGTGTTTATAGTTCTTTCTAATTCTACAAAATTTGATGGTGCGTTAATAACGTTATTTGGATATTATTGGGATTCAGTTCCAAATCCAGCTCAAGAGGCATATGAACAAGTAATGAGTAAATTAAAAGGCAATTTTACTTTTGATGAAAACATAGGTATGAGGGGTGATAATATATATACGTATGAATCTTCTGAATATTTTGTATCATACATAGAATTAGGTCAACATATGTTTATGAGAATTTTTACTGCAAATATAAATGCCTCTATAAATCAATTACATACATTTGTTTCTGAAGTAGAATATTTTTTAAAATCAACATTAAGATAGTAAAAAATTTTTATTAGGTAATAATATTTATATTTCTGTGTTTTTTGAAGGCTTAAAATCTGATATTAAATTTATCTGACCTGGAAGATAAATATTTGTTTTGGACCCGCCGGGATTTGAACCCGGGACCTCTGGCTAGCGAGGCCAGAATCCTACCACTAGACTACGGGCCCTAAAATATAATTATCTAAAAAATAGTTATATATTCAATAAAATTTGAAGAAGTGCTAATATATCTAAAACAACAATACCTCCAGCTGCAAATTTTATATACTCATTGCTAAAAAACGAAGGATTCCATAATAGATACAGTTCTATTAATGTACCTACAATTATAAAGGTACTCATCAATAATTTACTGTCCATGTATTATATATATGGCTTTGGAAATATAAGCTAATGCTTATCAAATATGATTTATAAATATTATAAAAAATTTATATTATCAATTTTCCTTTCCCCGGGGATCCTATAGATTTAGCAATTTCTTCCCACTTTTCTCCAAAGTTTTGTTTATATAACTCTATTATTTCACTTGTTAATAAGTTCTCCTTCTTTAATTTCCAGTATGATATTGGTATCTTATTTTTTAACATTTCTTTTATTAAATCTTCAGTTTTTATTCCTTTATTTATATTTAATACTTTATCCGTAGGTTCTAAATGTTTTATATTTACTCTTCTTCTTCTTATATCTCCATCCACTAATACAAAATTATTATCAATTACATCAATTACTACACAATATCTTCCTGCTTCTCTTCCCTTTAATTTTATGCATACTCTACCAATGTCTAGCAACATTTTTATTGATTAGAATTTAATATTTTTATTTTTTCCCTTACTTTTTCCTTTAATAAATTTTCTAAGCATTTATGACATAAATACCCCCCATACTTTCTGCTAATTCTCTTTTGCGATAAGTTTAATCTTCTATATCTTGAAGGATGTAATGATGGTAATCCTTGTAATTTTCTTCCGCATATTGCACATTTTGGTATATTTCCTTTCTTTAATTTGACAATTACTGATATTTTACCAGAGGGTGTTTTTCTGATTAAATATGTCTTAGCCATTTTTATTATCTATTTTAGATTTTTTTATAAATCTTGAGTAAATAATATTAAATACTAATAAAGAAATTTGTACTAGGATATATAATATTATATATAAAAGTAAAGGATTCAACCAATTTATATTTATTATTGGCAAATAAAATGGTAAAGTATTTGTTATAACATTTACAGATAATAATTTTGGATCATATGTTTCGTTTAAAGTTATTATATTGTAATTTGCACGGTAAAAACCCAGAAAACTATTATTATAATATATAGCAAAATCTTGATTGTATAGTATTGGATTTGTTATTAATATACTTGTTGTATTATTTATATTTGTAATATAAAATCCTGATTGAAATGCAAAGATAATAAAAATTAAAATAAAAATTCCAAATATAGTGATAATTATTGTGTGTTTCAGTATTTTTGAATATATTTTAGTAATTTCTCCCATAATATTACTTAATTCTTCTAATTTTCCAGATTTAAAACTTTCAATGTATCTTTTTTGTATCTCTTGCAATTTTTTTTGATGTTCTCTTATTCCAAGCTTTTTTTCAATTATTTTTATTACTATGGTTACTAGTATAACTAAAAAAAGTACATAGAAGAATAGCGCATTTATCATTTCAGATATTTTCCAATTAATGGTATTAAATATAACGCATCTGCCCTCTTCAAGTCATTATATATTTGTCCGGCTATTACTATTAATAATAATATACTTACCCCAGATATTGCAGAACTTAGTATATCACTCAAAGATGCTAATAATCCCATTAAAAATCCAGATAAATATCCTATAGGATCTATATATTTTCTTAACATATCTTCTACAACTCTTGGATCTCTTGTATATAATGGAGAATTTGGGTTACTTGTTAAATAATTTGCTAAATTTTTTGGATCTAAACCTGTAGAATATATCCAAAATTTAGATATGAACATTCCACCAACTGTAAATAATAAAAAGTAGAATATTACATGAAATATGTTGAATGGAACATATAGATATTCAATTCCAAACTGTCCAATATTTATTATTAAGTTTGGCGGAGATAATAATTGTACAATTGGATTATTAGGATTAAATCCAAATAAAGATTGTATTTGAATTATTAATGCATAAATGAATATTGCTGGAATAACAGAAGTATATAATAATTGTATTGGATATTTAACAATTTCTCCATTAATGTTTAAATATAATAATGGAACTTCTATTTTTAGTGACTGTAGATATACTGCAAATATTAAAATTCCAATAGTAATAATTGCGGCAAATAAAAATGCAAGACCCAAATTAATATTTCCTTGAGATAAATATAAAATTCCTTCTGGTATATATCCTGTTGGTTGTGTAAACAGACCTGTTGAAGTAGATGGGGGAGAAAGAGGATTAAATAGTCTTAGAACTAATGCAATACTTATTGTAGTTAAAATAATAACATTAATTCCAGATGTAATTCCATATTTATATGAAAAATCATCTAACAATAATATAATAATACCGCCAATAAATAATTGTAGAAATAAAATAATGTACAAAATTATTGGATCTATTTCTAAAAATACGTTTGGTGATATATTTCCACTAGCGATTAAAATAGTACTTTCTATTATAATAAATATTAATGCAATAAATCTTGCATAGTTGTCAAATTTGGTTTTTCCTTCATCAGTACTTATATCGATATTTATTATCCCAAGACCAACTAACAATTGCATAAAAATTCCAGCAATTACTATTGGAGCGATTCCTACGCTTGCTAGAGTTCCTAAATTAGATCCAAATAACCATAAAAATTGTTCAAGTCTTGTAGAAACTTCTGGAGATATTCCAAATAACGGTATTGATGCTAGAACAGTATATAATGCAATTACTAATAATGTGTTATATACTCTTTCTCTTAAAGATAATGTTTTTTTTGGTTCTTCGATGGATGGTAAGTATGAGATTATTTTATCTATTATGTTCATAAATAAAACTAATTAAAAACATTTTTAAATTATTAATCAACTTTCTCTCCAGAAAATGTTTCCTGCCTTTTACCCGTTCCTCCAAGATCTATTGGTAATTGTGAAAATATTGAGATAGAATATGGAGAGTATCTTGTATATTGAATATAATCTGGAATAACTTGTACTCCTCCATATGGTAACATTGTATTAAATTGGTTTATAATATTTCCATATATATTATAAGGTCCAGCACCTGCAATTAAATTGTAATATTCATTTCCATAGATTGCATGAAATTGATTAACATAATATCCACCAGGTTCATGTACAATTGTTACTTTTTTATTTTCTAATATATCTCTAATTTTCTCTAATTCTGATGCAATAACATCATCCCAACCCATTCCTAATGGTAAATGTGTATCTTCTCCAGCTTGTGTCTCATGGACATGTAAATGCTTAATTTCTGGTTTAATTTCTTCAACCCATTTTAATATATCTTCTTTCGTATATCCATACTTTTCAAACATTTTTATATGTCCAACATCTAATGTAGCTCCTATTCTTTCTTTAACAAATTCATCTACACTACCATATTTTTTCTCAATTTCATTTTTTAATTCAGGATATTTTTCTATTACTTTTTTTACTTCTTCCCTTATATTATTTAATAATTTTTTCCATATATCGGGTCTTGTAGCAGGTGCTCCAGGATATGATTCTTCAATATTTATATAACTTAAATACTTATCAAAATCCTTATACCATCCTTCTGGATTTTTACTTATTTCTCTTTCAATTAGCATTCTAATTCCCTCAGCTATTACTTCTGGAGCTGTTTTTATTGCAACTTCTTGATATGGTTTTACAATTGGAATTGGAAATTCTGAAAATACTGTGTTTTTTAGCTGTGATAATAGATGATTTGTATATTCAATAGATAATATCATGTCATTTACAAAATCAAACATTTTATTCATAAAATAATCTCTATATGCCGGGCTACTATTATTCTGTACAACTTCTTTAGCAAATTTAGATATTTCATTTTCATAGTTTTCTATTCTCTTCAAGCTATCTTCAAAATGTTGTTTATAAAAGGATATCTTATTTCTTGCAGCTTCTCTTAAATTTGGATCTGCAATATCTTTTATATTATCCCATATTGCATCAATATATTCTTTTACTTTTTCTAAGAAAGACCTGTATGTCTTTAGATTGTATAAAAATTCTCCTATTTTTTCTTGATCTGTACTAGTATATCCAAAATAACTTATTAATTGATAATTATCTAATAATCTTTTTTTTATTGAATAAAGGTTTCTATCAATATCATTAAATATATTCATCCAAACCTTTTCATTTTCTTTATAAATTTCATCAACAGCAGAAAGTCTTATTGCCCTTTCTACGGCACCAGTTAAATATCTTCCAGGCATAACAACCCCCATATATTCGTAATTTCCATTTAAATTAATGTATGCAGCTTCTTGTTTTGCAAAGGCCCAAGATGGTATATTTTTTTCTAATGTTTCCATATCAACATTATTACTAACTAGCCTATTATATTGTTCTGATGTTATATATCCTAATCTATATAATTTTTCTGCAAAAGATTTTCTAAATTCATAATTACTTAAAAGTTCATCTTTTAATCTTTTTTCAAAATCTTTATCCCATTCTGTTAATGTAAGATCTCCTGCATGCATATTTACCTTAATTGGTTCTCCATAAATTCTTGCCATTATTCCCGCACTTTCCAATATTACTGATGTTTTGTAAGCCATTTGTTTTATATTATCCTTTCTTATATTCCCCCTTTCATCTGTTGCAGGTAATTGAAAATCCCTTTCAGGAGCATGAATTGTAACTTCAACATTATTTATTCTTGCATTTCTTGCAATTTCTTCAAATATTTGTCTTGGTATATTTGCCCATTGGCCTGAAAAGGAAAATGTTTGTATTTCTACTCCAGGATATCCAGCAGATATTTTTGATAGGTATTGTTGTAACTGATTTACGGTCTGGGGACTTGTACTGGTAGATATTCCCCTATTATATAATTCCTTTGGATATTTTTTATCTTCATTATCCATTTATATATAAAGGTATTTCAGAATTTAATAGTTTAACATATTGAATGTCTTTTTAAATGTCATATATATTTTCCATGCAGTATCTATTGTTTTTTCTTTTGTTTCTTCTATTATTAATTTTTTTTCTTCTTCAATACTCTTTCTTTTTATATTTTTTTCAATATTTGATAAATCCCTACCAAAAGTCGATATAACTTTAAGTAACCACATTATAATATTTCCTAAAGTTGGAAATATTAATGAAATACTAGATTCTTTTTTTTCTTCCTTCTTTTCCTCTTTTTTATCTTCTTTTTTCTCTTTTTTCTCGCTTTCTAAATATTTTTTTATCCATGTAATACTTGATAATGCTCTTTTTATTCTCTCATCTTTTTCCAATTCTTCTATAAGTTCTCTTGTCCAGCTTATTTTATAAGGATCATTCCTTATTTCTTCAGGTTTTGCATCAGATTTTTCAGCAACTATCTTTAATAGTTTTTCATCGCTTTTTATTATATCGTATAAAAATACTTCTAAAATTAAACCAGACATGCTTTTTATATAATCGTCTGTCAATCCTGTTATATATGCTAAATCTTCACTTTCTTGATTTATTATTATAGAATCATATTCTTCTTTTTCAACTAAATAGGCCCTGAGTACTATATCTATCCTTCCTAGGAAAGAATACATTCTTGCATAAGTATCGGTTCTTCCTACTACAGTAGGTATTGCTCTCGTTTTCATATCAATTTCATATAATGGTATGTAAGTTTTTTCTATTTCTTTTCCTTCTTTTTCGTCATATTCTTTTACTTTTACCTCTTTTTGATTTGCTATTAATGAAATATTTATAATTGCTGTTTCAAATGCATTTACAACATCTATAGGTTGATCTGGATTTTGTAATAATTTTCTTGCAAATTTAAAATACGGTTTTGCAAATTCAACATAATATAACAATGAGCTTAGTTCATGTTTTAGATAGGATTTTAATAAGACAATTCTATCATATAAAATTTTTTTATTATTTTCAAGCCAACTATAAAATTCTATTAATCTACTATTTAATAAATTATATATTCTTCTATTTATTATTCCATTATTAAATAATTCATTTAAATCTCTTGGAGTGGTGTTTGTTTGATCATTAAATAATTTATTATATAATTCCTGACCTATTAATTTTTTATTCTTAAATTTTTCAAGTTCAGATTTTAGATCTGTAAAAAGAAATAGATCTACAATACTTGGGAACCTAGATGCCTGTAAATTTCTTAAAGCACCCGCACCCCTTGAAGAATCGACATTAGATAGCCATCTATCTTTTAATGCCAAATAACTTGCAAGAGCTTCTTCGGGATCTTTTGATAATAAATTTTCATATAATATATATACTGAATAAAGCTGTTTATATTCATTTAAAATAGAAATAATTGTTCTTGTCAATGCGTTAATTAATTCTGCCAATGATCTTGCATTATTTAATACGTTTGTTAACCTTTGACCCATTTCTCCAAAAAATGAAGATCCAACAGATGATGTAAAATCATCAGATAATTTATTAATGTCCATCTTTAAACTATCTCTAATAAAATCTACAAGCCAAAAATATATTTGTTCCATCCTTATATTTGGATTATCTAATATAAGTTTTATTTCTAATATTTTATGTTTATTGTCTTCAATCTTTTCATTTTTTAAATCATCAATTTTTATATTTTTCATATATCGATATTAAAATATGTTGGAAAATAAAAATTTTAATATATCGAAAGATACTTATATTTAAATGAAGATGAATTTAATAATATTATCAAGTAGAGGGTTTGATGAAGACGATCTTTTTAACTTTTTAGATATATTGGATGGTAGAACATATATTGCTATAAAAAATAGAAAAATTGGAATAGGAAAATATAAAAGTAAAGTATTACCAGATTTTGATATACATGAAATATTCTTAATGAGAGAAAACCATTTTGATAGGTTGATATATATTTCTGATGAAGGATATAAAGAATTTTTAAATGTAGAGTCTCAAGCAATATTTACAAGATTTATAAATTCATACAGGACGGTTATATTATCTTCTTTATCACAAATAGCATTTTTAAAATCTGGTTTATTAGCGGGAAGAACAATAACATATAATTATGATGAATATCCACAATATTTAAAATTCTTTCCAGATTTTGGTGTGAAATTGGTAACAAATGCGGATTATGTAGTAGATAAAAATCTAATAACTGTAAAGGGTAGAGACTCTATATATTCTTTAGGTGAAAAATTGAAAGATATAGAAGAAGAATTAAGAAAAATTAGTAATATATAAATTATATTTACGTAATTCCTTATTAATATAGTAAAAACCAATAAATGATAATATTAATAATAATGGAAATGTAGATCCAATTATGGATATTCTAAAGTATTTATTTATATTTTGATTCTTTAAATGAATAACAATATTATATAATTTTTTTAATATTAAATAATTTGATACTCCAATGATTATTAGCCCAAGATATGTAATAAAAATAGATACAAGTATCCCTATATATATCATTGAAAATAAATTATTCGGATAATATTCTCTATTTATCATTTTTTCAATTATCCTAAACATCTTCTTTAAGTATTCTATGGATAAAAAATATGAAATAATAGAAATAATAATTAATATAATTAAAATTGCTCCCATATTAATTAAATTAAGGGAAATATACAATATTGATAAAGATAATGATGGGCTAAATATTAATGTAAATGGACTCATAGTACTATTATATGTAGAAAAAAAGGATAGAATTATAAATAATAAATATGATGAAAAACCCAAAATACTAGATATATACGTAATTTTAGAATAACTATTTAGACTATTTATGAATTCTGATAAATTTTCATTCATTCTATATTTTTAAACTTAAATTTTTATAAGCGCCGCGGGTGGGATTTGAACCCACGCCCCCTTTCGGGGATATGGTCTCGAGCCATACCCCTTGTCCGCTCGGGCACCGCGGCATATTTATATAATTAACTTTGATATTTGATAAATGAATGAATATAAAGATATTATAAACATATATGATGTAAATATAAAGGAAGAAAAAGATTATGAAAGATTAATAAAATTTTTTGGTGTAAAGGAACTTGATGATATTATATTGAATAATTTAAAATATCTAACTGGGGATTTACATGTTTTATTAAGGAGAAAATTTTTTTACGCACATAGAGACTTTGATTTATTATTAAGTAAATATATTGAAGGGAGAAGGTTTTTTCTATATACTGGAAGAGCACCTTCTAAAAGTAAGATGCATATTGGTCATTTGATCCCATTTTTATTAACTAAATGGTTTCAAGAAAAGTTTGATGTAAATGTATATATACAAATACCGGATGAAGAAAAATATTGGGAAAAAAAGGCAGATAATTATGAAGAAATAAGGCAATATGCATTGGAAGATGCAAAAACAATAGCATCTTTAGGATTCGACCCGGATAAAACATTCATATTTATAAATTCAGAATATATAAGGAATATGTATAAGGCTGCGATTTATGTTGCAAGAGAAATAAATCTAAATACTGCAAAATCTGTTTTTGGATTTGATGATAACGCAACAATTGGTTTACCATTTTATATTGCACTACAAATTGTTCCCACATTCTTTGAAAGAAATATTCCATTAATCCCATGTGGAATCGATCAAGATCCATACTTTAGATTACAAAGGGATATTGCAGAAAAATTTGGATATTATAAAGCTTCTACAATTTTATCAAAATTTGTATGGGGATTACAAGGCCCATATACAAAAATGAGTGCATCAGATCCGAGATCTGCTATATTCGTTGATGATGATTATGATACAATAAAATATAAAATATTTAAATATGCATTTTCTGGTGGGAGAAGTACATTAGAAGAACATAGGAAATATGGGGGAAATCCAGATATTGATGTTTCATATTTTTGGTTATCTGTATTATTTGAAGAGAATGATTATAAATTGAAAGAAATAAGAGAGAAATATATAACAGGAGAATTAACAACGGGAGAATTGAAAGAATATACTGCTAATAAAATATGGGAATTTTTAAGTAACATACAAGAAAGAAGAAAAAATATTAATATTGACAAGTTTATGTATGATGGAAAATTGGCAAGGGAAATGTGGGAATGGGAATTTAGAATATAAATGAAAATAAAAGAAAAACCGGAAGATTTTATTGTTAAGGAGATAATTGATTTAAATAAAAAGAAAGAGGGGGAAACATTTAGATATTTTTTAATGAGAAAAAAGAATGTAAATACAATAAATGCAATTAAAATAATTGCAAGAAAGTTACATATTTCAAAAAGAAAAATATACTTTGCTGGGGAAAAGGATAAAAATACAATATCGGAACAATATATTGCAATAAGGAATTTCAATGATTTTAAGGATGAATATAATTTTGGAAATGTATACTTAAAATATATAGGATCGTATGATGAACCATTAAGGATCTCTGATATAAAATATAACTATTTTAAAATAACTATAAGAGAATTAAGTAAAGAAGAAATTAATATATTCAATAAAAATATAGAAATATTTGATAAATATTATTTTAATTATTTTGATGATCAAAGATTTGGAAATAGAGGAAATAACCATATAATTGGGAAATATATAATTAAAAGAGACTATGAAAATGCAATAAAAACATTTTTAACAGATTATGAGAATGAAAAAAGTGAAAATGCAATAAAAGCCAGAAAATTTTTATATGAAAATTGGGGTAAATTTAAAGAGGCACTAAAAATATTTCCAAATTATTTGGATGTTGAAAGATCATTATTAACTTATTTATCTAAGGAGGAAAATTATAAAAGGGCATTAAAGTATATACCAAAGAGATTGCTAAAGATGTTTGTCCATTCATATCAATCATATTTATGGAATAAAATATTATCCAATTATATAAAAAATAATTATGGAGAAAAATATTTCATAGAAACGAAAATTGGGAAATTTTATATAATTAAGGATAAAGAAGAAATTGAAAAATTGAAGGATATGAAATTTCCATTGGTTGGATATGATATAAAAGATAAGAATATATATAAAGATATTTTAGATGAAGAGGGAATAAATTATGAAGAATTAAAATTTGAAGATAAGCCATCCTTAACATTATTATCAACGGAAAGGAATATCCTATCAGAAGTAAAAAATTTAGAGTATAATATAAATGATAATATTATAGTAATTTCTTTTATATTGGATAAAGGATCTTTTGCTACAATGTATATAAAACATTTGTTCTCAAAATAGAAGAATGATAGAAAAAGAATATGTTGAAAGTTTAAAAGAAAAATTTAGAGAATTTGAAAATAAAAAAGATAAAATAATTGAACTGGGAGTAAAATTAAATAGAACATCAAAATCAATAATATATTCAGTAATAAGAGGTGATATAAAATCTGCAAATGAATATATGGTTGAAATGGATAAATATAAAGAAGAAATAGATAAGATTGTAAGAGAAGAACCGAGATTGTATAATAATGCTCAAATAAGTTATCAGGAGTATGTAGAAGCAAAAATATTCTATAATTTTATATTAAATAATAGAATACCAAAGAATGATGAATTAAAGGTTGATGAGTATTCATATGTTATGGGATTGATGGATTTTGTTGGAGAATTGTATAGAAAATCTATAGAAGAAATGTTAAAGAATAATGTGGAGTTTGCTTTGAGGGCTAGGGAAATTATATATGAAATATACAAAAATATGTTATATATGGAATTTAAAAATTATGATATAAGGAGAAAGGTAGATTATGTTGGAGATATATATAATCTATTAACAGATAAAATATTTATAAGAAAAGTTTCTAGAGAATAAAAGAAATATTATATAATATTAAGATTAGCAATATTGTAGATATTAATAGAGTAATTTTTCTTGACTGCTTTTCATTTAAAAATATCTCCAATATAGATTTCATGGTTTTTCCTCCATCTAATGGATATATTGGTATCATATTACCAATACCAAGTCCAATATTTATTACAAATAGCCAGAATAGTAATGATTCAAGGAAATCAATTCCTGGAACTTTATAATCATATTCTTGTTTAGTTACAATTCCTATAAATGGTTTACCATCTTTATCTGATAATTCAATATTAAATAATCCCGCACTTGTATTTAATAAAACATATTCTCCAGGTTTTGTATTATTTAAAACCTTTTCAATTTGATTTATATATAATATTTGATTTCCATTGATAGAATATAAAATTGTATTATTTGGAATAACATTATATGCATGTGTATCTGGGAGAGTATATAATATTTTTACATATGGTGTTGCTAGATTAAAAATAGAAATTAAATATGAATAAAGTAAAAATAAAAATAGAAAAATTAACCCAGCGATTATATTTATAGCAGAACCTGCACTGTATATTTTTATCTGTTCTTTTTTGTTTAATTTTTCTATTTCTTTTTCATCAGGTTCTACAAAAGCACCAATCAAAGGTCCTAAATAGAAGAATCCCCAAGATTTTAAATCTAAATTATTTTTATACACTAAAATACCATGCGCAAGTTCGTGTATAAATGCTGCTATAAAAATTGAAATTATTGTTTGTACTATAGGTAGTGTTATTGGACCATACGATACACCTGGCAATGCTGGAACATATGTTGGTGTTTTTGTTAAAATTCCAAAGAATAAGAAAAAAACAGCCAATATTATTAATATAGGACCTAAGATTAAGGACGATGTAGATAAAACCTTTGAAAATTTTGAATTAGAAATATTCTTCATCATTTCTAATAGTTTTCTTGTCCTAAACATTCCATAAATAAATTTATAGTCAGTATTCTCTTTTTTAAAGATTTTTAAAAATATAAATAGTATATTAATAGCTAAAAAAATTATTAATATGCTAAGAATACCACTATTAGATATATATAAATCGTAGCTCATTTACTTAGTTGTTTTTCCTGCTACTAATGTAATCTCTGATTTCTTTGGTCTTAATGCTGTTGATTTACATTTTCTACATCTAACAAGTCCTGCTCTTACTTTATCAGGATTTGCTCTAATCCTAGCTCCACATTTTCTACATATAAATATTCTATCAAATTTTCTTGCTTTAATCTCTGGTAATAGGTTTGATGCCATTATAGGAATAAATTATCAATAACATTTATAATAGTTTGTATTCTGCCATATTTATATATAAAGGACCCTGAGGTCTTAATATACTCTGTTTTATATAAAATCTATCTATCAAAATGTCATCAGATATATATTTAGATAATTTTTCAATAGACTCTTTAAATTCCTTTTTATTTATTATCTCTTTTATTCTATATATTGTAATATGTGGGGAAAATTTATAATCCCTATCGATTTTTATTTTAT
>JAPYVP010000037.1 GCA_028276785.1 Candidatus Nanopusillus sp.
ATATTATTATGAAACATATAAGATAATAAAATCAATTGTATATGGAAATTACATAATAACGGAATTATATAAAAACGGATACGTTGTATATAGCGATCCCGAAAGTTTAGGAAATTACTATTATACAATATATAAAGAATTAGTACACGGAGAATTAGCAAAAGATGAATATTTAGAGATAACACATATTAATATTATTGATCCATACACAGAAAAGGATCTTTCATTATTTTCTAATATAGTAGATAAAATAAGGCAAAAAATAGAGGTTAAAGCAATAAAAAGATGAGCATAACAAAAACAAAACAAAATTTAAGTAATTTAAGGGTTAAAGCATTATTAGCGAGTTATATAATAGTAGTAGGAGAGGGTGCAAGTAGAAATAAGGACATAATTGTTTTTATTCCAAATAAAGAATTATTTGAAAAAATCATATTAGGCGAGGATTATGAATTAAATAAAGAATACTTACATGAAATAATTAGCATGCAAAAATTAAACTTTTATGGGAAAAAGCGCATTGAAAGAATATTTAATATAATAGATAGTGACCCAAAGATACCTGAGGAAATACCCGAACAAAATCTAAATATAATTAAAGAATTAATTATAACAAAAATAATACTACAACAATTGGAAAATAATACATTCCTAAATAAAGAAATAAGAAAAATAATACAAAAAGAAAGACCTATAATTTTTATAAGACTTCATATTTATTTAGCAGGTTTTGAAGATCTTATAGATATATTAAAAATAAAAGGGAAAGAGGATATAGATATATTATTTAAAGTATTACTAAAAGCGTATGAAATCTTAAGGGAATTAAACCCAGATCAATCTAAAAAAGTCAATGAAATAGTTTATAGACTAAAAAGTATTATAGAATCACCCGAAAGGGTAGATTTAAAGATGGATATAAGTATATTAGGCTTAATAAAGATACCAATACAATTAAGAGATCTTTATGAGAAAAAAAGAAAACTAGAATCCGATTTAGATATTATAGAAGATAAAATAGAAACAAAAAAAGCTTTGGAAACCGAACCTGGAGAATTGGAAAATGATCCCGAAGTTAAAGAATTAAAAGAAAGGGAAAAAGAAATAAAAAAACAATTAGAAGAAATTGAAAATAAAATAAAAGAATTAAGAAAAGAATGGGAAAGGCTAAGATCAAATAGAGAAAATTAAATAAAATGGACCCAGAACTCCCAGGATCAGAAAAACCCGGAGCAATATATGAATATATTGAAAATAAAAAAGATAAGAAAAAAATATTTGAAACGGATATATTTGCAAATAGAAAGATAAGTGGGATTAATATAGAAAATAATGATGAAAATATGGGAGAAATTGATGAATTTATACTCTATGATAAAGAAATTTACCAAAAATTCTATAAAGATATAATATTAAGCATGCCAGCCAAAAAAGAAATTTTATTAGAAAAGATATATACGCATAGAGAAGGGATTTATATAGGTGCAATATTAGGGGTTAAAGCAAAAGATAAGAATGAATTTATTGTTAAATTAGAAAACGGAATGGAAGTTATTTATGACAAAGATGAAATAGAAAAAGATAAGGATAAAGATATTACCCAGATAATGGAATTCTTTAGCAAAGCCAAATTTATTAAATTATGGCTCAGATTAAAGCAAAATGATGAATCTAAGGAAATATATATTAAAGACTATGAGGATTTAGCAAAAATTAGCAAATATGGAGATAAAATAAGAAAATATAAAGATCAATATGGGTTAACATGGTATGAATACCTATTGAGTGCTATGGGATATAATATATTTGATCTAAATGAAAGAGATAAAGAAATAATAGATAAGTTATATATACCACGTGTGTTAAGTTTATTTAATGTAAATTTACCAACTGCAGACAGCTTATTTAACCCATATACACATATGTTGCAATTAACGCCACCATCAACCGGAAAAACAAAATTTTACACATCATTACAAGGTTATTTAAGAATTGGTTATATATCAGGAATTCCATCACGTGCGAGATTAGTATACAATGCGGAAAAGAATACACCAGGTGAAATATTTTATAGTGAATATATTGTTATAGATGAAATAGATAAGTCAGACACCCAGGCTTTTATCGAATTTGCCGAGAGAGCAAATGAGGGAATTGATTCTGGTAGATGGTCAGCTGAGAGAGGGGACACGGAAAAAATTAAAGCATTATTAAGAGGGAAAAGATTGCCACGTGGTATAATATTATTAGGAAATATTGGGGATGAAAGTGAAAGTGAGCAAACATTTAATGAATATGCGGAAACATTAGAAATAAAGAAAATAGAAAATGCACGCGATGCTGGGAGATTTTTATTAAAGGAAAAAGCAAAAAGCAATAAAAAATATAGGGACACAATAGATTCTTTAATTAGTAGGATGGCAATAGTAAGTGTAGTTACGGAAAGATTTAATATAAATAGAATTAAAAGCGATAGATTATTAAATCCCTTAGCAATGCATGAATTAGTGAGGATTATACAAAATGAAATAAATAGGATAGCAAATAACTATAATAAATATATTGATGAACAAAAAATAAAGCAAATGGGGCAATTTAAGGATGCTAGAATGGAAGATAATGCTATTAAATTAGCAATCAAAATTAAAGCTTTAGAATTAGATAAATATCTAAATGAGAATGCTGAGGAATTAGCGGTTAATATAGTGAATGGTACATGGAAATGGCCATAAAAATACTAAAAAGAATAATATAAAAAATGGATGAAACAACCCTATTTGATGAATTAACATTTTTAGGTTATAGTATACCCGAGGTAATAGAATTTAATGGTAAAGAATTATCAAATTATAGAATTGCATACAATGGCAAAATTATAGCATCGCTAAAAGAATTAATAACAAATGTAGATAAAAAAATACATAAAAAAGATATGAAAGAAAATAAAGAATTTTATATAAATATTATGGCACACTTAATTGCATATTATATTATTAAAAAGATGAATAATATAGACCCAGGATATGCAAAATATTTATTAGAAAATCATAGAGATTTTACAGAAGCAATATATAATAAATTATTGGGAGGAGATGATGATAAATTTGAATATTTTGGTATTGTTTGGACAGATAAACAAATAGAAAATGCATTTATTGATTATATAGTACCT
>JAPYVP010000038.1 GCA_028276785.1 Candidatus Nanopusillus sp.
TTTTTCAAATCATTAATTATAACATTTTCGATATAGTTTTCGAGTGCCATCTTTAAATTACCCCCTTGTTCGTATTTATGATATACATTATCAACTTCAGATTTTAGAGTGTCTATCTGTGTTTCTGCCGTTTCTAAAACCCTCCGTATCTCTAATTTTACTTGCTCACTGTACTGTTGGTCTGCATCTGCCTGCCTACGAAGATTCTCAAGTGTTGCTTTGGCATCCCAATAGTTTGTGGTAAACAGTTTATAGCCATTTTTAATTTCGTCTGATAGCTTAATTATCTCTCGTAGTTTATCTTGGTTATTTGATCCCTCGGCCCTTTTTAAATCATCTAGTAAACCATTTAGTTTATTAATCTTACTTATAATACCATCTTTTTCATCTTTTGCCAAGTTTTTAAGTGACTCGATTAATTCTTTGGTCTTTTTTTGAATTTCTTCGGGTACTTTTTGAATTTCTTGTGGTTTTTTCGGTCTTATTATGATATTACGAAGGTCACCAAGAGTCTTTTTTATTTCTTTGGTGTATTGCGAGAATCCTCTATGTACCCTAATACCAAGAATAAATATTATAATAAAAAGTACAAATAAGAAAATAAAGTAAGCTGTTGAAGATAAAACTTCTTTAAAACTATCACTGGTTAATACACCAAATAGAATAGCAATAGCAACAAGAAATCCCAGAATACTTCCTGTAATACCACGAAAGATTTTATGGATTCCAACAATTATTAATATAATTGTAAAAACAAGGGCAAGTATAATCAGTACATCATGAAGAAATTTTGTGATAAGAAAAGCAAGAATGAGGTAAATTAGAATTAAAGGTTTATTCATTTCCTTTCCAGCTTCTTTTGTTAAATAGGTAAGTATTCCAAAAACAAATAGAAAAGGAATTCCATATTCTATAAAGTAATATTCAAGTTTATCTATGTTTTGTTTTATTATTTCTGAAAAAAAGGTGGAATTTACGAAAGAAGAATTAGAAGAAGGTAAAAGATTAGATAATTCTTGCTGGGCTCCAGAAGCAATCTGGCTTAGACTTTCCGAGGTTTGGGCAAAAACTTTAATACCTTTTAATAGTATTAGAGTTAATAAGTATCTAATATAATTATTAATTTTCTTCATTTTACGTTTATAGTATTTTGGAACTTATAAAAGTTATTTCTCCAGAATAGTAAATATATCCATAACAACAATTTATTGGAACTTAACCTAAAAATATTATAATTTATATTTTTCAGCATTTTATTGTTTTATTATATAAAAATTACTGAAATATCTTAGAAATTAATTGATAATATTTATATTCTAAAAATTTTTTAAGATATACGTTTCTCCATTAATTATCCAGAAGTGCAAATTTATCTAATGCAAAAAATATAGTATTATGTATTATTTCTAAAACACCATTTATAAATTACAAAGTACTCCTAAATAAAATGGTTAATAAAGCTATTGAGAATCTGATTAAGGTAGTAGAAAAGCATATTGACATTGTAAGGAGAATAGAACTTGCCTTAACTAAGAAAGGTTTAGTTGGAGATCATGAAATATTTATAGAAATTAAAGAAGTTAGAAAATATGAACAATGGATAGAAAATATTGATAAAGAGTTTAAAGAAATAGATAATAATTTCAAGCATATAATGGAGAGATGTGCTAATATATATGGTTCATTATTGGAAGAATTGAAAAGAAATAGATTAGAAAATACGGATTTATATAAAAGAGTTATGAAGATTCATGGTATATTTGAATCTTTGCATAAGAAAGGATTAAGTTCTGATAAATTATTAAAGGAAGAGTTTCCTACCATATTTACTGAATTAAATAACATAAAAAGAGAAACAGAACACAATCAATATTTACATTCTTTATTTGTCAAATATTCTAGAGAAATAGATATGGAAGTAAGAGGAAGACTTAATGGATATGTAATAAATAAAATTGTAGAAATTGATAATAATATAAAGAATTTAATAAATAGAATTAAGAAAATATATGGTCATCTATCATCTCTTTCAAGAATAAAAAATTATGAAAATATATATAAAGATATTGCGAAAGAGGAGAAAGAATTACATAAAGAAGTTGAGGAATTAGAGAAATTATATGAAGAGATTGCCCATTTAAAAGCAGTATTAGTTAATTTTGAAAAGCAAATAGTTTAAAGTTTTAATTTATAAATTTTGGAATTTTTATTTAAATTATGGCAATGTCATTAATTGGAAGAATGCCATCTAATTTGGTATCTGAATCATTTTTTAGTGAGTTAAAGTCAATTAGTAGTATCATTGGAAAAAATGTAGATATTAAATATCAAGAAATAGAAGGAAAAATTGAAAAAATTAAAAAAGATATAGAAGAAGCTCAAAGATCTTTTGATGAAATAATGAGAAATTTTAACTTCCATTATCGTGCCTTTATTAATAAAATAGAACGAGAATTAAATAATGCACATATACAAAGTAAATTACCACAATATTTAAGCAAACTTGGTAATATTGTTACATATATAACAAGCCATGGTATACATTCAGTTAATGAGGTTGAAGGGAAAGAAAAAGAGATAAAAAAATTAAAGGAAGAAATAGAAGAAGAAATAAATTCAAAGGGCAAGAATTTACAGCGTCTTCTCTGGATTGTAGATCAATATGATAATATATTTCAAAACCTTATAGGTAAAGAACTAAGATCTAAAGTTCTAAATAAAATGATAGATATAAAAAAAGAATTAGATAATTTGGAAAAAGAAATTAAAAATATAGATGTTAAAAATAATGATAAATTAAAGAAAGAAATAGAAAAGAAAATAAATGAATTAAAGAAGGAATTAGAAAAATCAAATAAATCTTTAGAAAAGTTCATAAAATACTTGTCACATATATTAAAGGTATAAATAACTATAGATTACTAACTTTATATTCATGCAAGATTGATTTTTTCATTAAATTTTTTATTTCTAAA
>JAPYVP010000001.1 GCA_028276785.1 Candidatus Nanopusillus sp.
CATGCCATACTGCATTATGTAATATTGTTCTATTATCTAATATTAAATCACCTTTAGGGTCTGTGTGTCCTTCGTAATTTATTACACCTTTTGGTACAAATCCTTGATATCCATCAGGAGATCCTACATAATGTACATTTTCGTTATTTGGAGATGGTAATCCATGTATTCCAGATAATACAAATAATCCAAGGGCAGCAACACCAGTACCTATTAGTAAATATCCAACAGCTTTACCTCCAAGACCTCTATATGTATTTTTCATAGATAATCCTGATGAAATTAAGACTTTTGGAGTATATGGTAATGATTGTAATGCAGAATTTTTTATTATTGGCATATATTCTGATATTTTATTTTTGGTTTCTCTAAGTTTTTCATAGGTTTTATTTCCTATTTCTTTTAATTTTTCATCTAAATATTCTACAGCTCTATTAACTCCTTCTTTAATTTTGCTAAGACCACTTCCTATACTTTTTCTCGCTCTATCCCTATATAAAATACTGTCTAAACTCCAGGGTAGTTGCATATAATATACTTTTAATAAAATTTTAAAAACATAATTATTTTTATAATTATTAAATAAATAAACCTTTTTATATAGGTTTTATAAGCTTTGTGCATAGTCCATACATGTAAAAAACAGATACTATGTTTGTTTTAGCTCTTTGAATTTATTTGTCGAAAATTTATCGTAAAAAATTTAATAAAATTCAAAATTTTTATAAATGGTATGAAATCTATAAGTGATAATGTAATAGAGCTCATTGTTATAATTATTATATTAATATTTGTAATAATAGTTTTCTTCAATGTATTAAAAGGTCTTATTTATGCAGGTAGACCAGAAGCAAAATTTGGGTATGCTTTGGCTGGAAGTACAAGTTTTATGATAAACCCGGTGGCACAGGGAGTATCCAATGCTGCAACAATTGCAAATGATGTACTATTAGGAGTTGTTGCTGTTACAATTGCTGTTGGTATAGCATCTGGAATAAAAGCAAATTATAATCAGAACATAAAGATCTTAAAAAGTGCTGGATATGCTAAAGAAAATGTGGGTTTGGGAACTTTGTTACTTAAAGATCTTAATACTGGAAGAGCTCCAATAAAAACAATTGCGTCATATGTTGGGAATGCATATAAAAAAGTCTTTTTAAACCCAATGGGTAAAGGTTTATTGGCAGGAACAATTGGTTTAGATTTAGCTTTCTTAAATAATTTAGCACATGCAATTCAAGCACCAATTTTATACTATTTAGTTCCACAAGGTGTAATAGCTTTAAATTTAAGTAACATAGACAACTCTGAAATAAGAGGAATGTTTAAAGATTTAAATCAAACATATGTAGAATATATAGAAAAACAAGGATATTGTAGTAATCCAACAAAACAAGAATGCCAAAACTTATATGCAACATATCTAATTGCAAAATATTTATTCTATACATACGGAGAAACATTGGGACAGAGTGTAACTATAACACAAAATCATAATGAATATGCATTAATATTGTTTGATTATAATAGTAAATATGATGTTACATTAAATGATGTTTTATGTATGTTGGGAATGATGAAATATTATGATTATATCCCATTGGAAGTTATGTATGGAAACAATGTAATAAAAAACAACAATAATAATGTAGCCTGTAATATTTTAAGTAGTGTAAGTCCTAGCGCAATGTCATCGAATTCTCAAACATCAAATGTATATAATAAACTATTAGTAAATTCATATATAGTAGATAAAAATGGTAATGTTGTTTCACAAAGTTCAACTGAAAATAATCTTTCACCAGATCAAGTTATAATTATCCCAGGTAATATGAGATTACCAAATGGTATAATAATACAATATACATATGAAGGGGGAAATAGGGTAATTGTATTAACATCAATTTCAGGCGAAAGTTAGTTTATAAATTACAAAGTTTTTAGATTTATAATGGAAACGGGAGAGCTTTTAAAGATAATTTTAGCATTAGTATTTATTGTATTAATATTAATATTTATTTTTATTATACTAGGGCCAAAAATAGGGCTAAATATAAATATATTTGCTAAATATCAATTAATAGGAGGAAATGGATAAAAAAACAGAGGTAAATGCTTTTTTAATAGCAGTAATATTATTTATAGTAGCTTTAGTATTATTAGTAATGTTTATGTACTTTTATTTCAAAGGTGGAGTAAATTTATTTAATAGTATACCTCAAACAAATGGCACAAATGTTGTAAATAGTATAAATAGCAATAATTATGGAAGCTAATAATTCAATAAACTTTTTAATATTTTTAATAATAGCATTAGTAATAATCGTTTTGGCAATATTATTTTACTATAATATAGTAAATAACTCTATGCAAGTGAATGCAACAAACGTTGGGTACGATTTACTAAATCGATCAGGATTGAGATAATATGAAGAGTAATTTTCTCAGAATAATTTTTGATATAATAATATTAATCGTATTAGCAGTTTTAATATTTTATATTATTATGGTTTTTATTGGAATAACAATGGGAGATGATGCAAGATATACTGGATACTTAAATTCAATTGCTGATAGTATAAATAAAAAAGATTATGGAAGAGTATTTATAAGTAATTATGATTACAATTATGTTTTTGTATTGACAAATAATGATGGATGGTACTTACAATTATATCGTTGTCTACCTCCAAATCAAGTTGTAGGTGCATTATCTGTTAAAATAGCCTATTGGAATGTTTCTACTGTAGATAATGGAAATACTGTTATATTTGCGCCAGCATTAGAATATTGTAAATTAATAAAGCAGAGATCTTTAAATGTAGATGAAATAAATATAAAAATACAAGGATTAAATGTTGATGCAGGTTTGCTAGCATACTCTTCCAATGAAAATTCATTGGGTAAATTTCAAATTTTTATAAGTATAGTGAATCGTTTCTTCCCAATATCTTCAATGTTTCTTACTATAGTAAATGATACTACAATAACATGTAATAATAATGGATGTACATTTACATCTCCAAATGTTGGAGGTGGTAATATATATTGTGCTCCAAACCCAAATATAGATTACAAAAGTCAAAATTTACAATATAATCCATCAAAATGTGTGGAATTATCGGGATTTCCAAAAAATCCGCAAGTATCTTATAGTAATTTAGTAGGTGAGATTATAAACTCTGTTACATTTGGTAATGTTTTTAAAAATATATTTGGGATAGATTTCCCAATATTGTATTTTGCAGGTTCTTTACCACCAACAGCAATATACATAGATACATATAGTGATGGAAGAAAAGCAGATATTAATATATACATAGGAGAGACTGTTCCAAAATAGTATGGATCTAGATGAACTATTAGATGCAATAATAGCATCAATATTTTTAATAATTGTATCATTAATAGGAATATATTTTCCATATATTGTTGCAAGAATATTTGGTACACATAATCCCCATTTAGTATTAGAAGTTACTAGTTTTATTACATATTCTACATCCGAACCCGGGAATATAAATGCGGCATTTTTATTAACCAATGAGCCAGTTTTTTTCTATGAATTTAGAATAACACCCCCAATACCTTCTTATTCACCACTAAATCCATTATACGATAATAATAATTTTCTTATTAATATTGGAATATGTTATGTATATGATCTATGGCAAGAGCTTGCATATAATGTTATAGATTCATTTGTAACTGCAGTATCTGCATATGTGCCAGGATTGAAGGCTGGTGGCGCTAGCGCTTTATCGAAAGTTTTAGCAGCTTTAAATAATGTATATAGATCTACACCAGAGATTGCTAAACAAACAGTAATGAACTTTGCTGGTACATATACATTTTATACAGCACAATCTGCATATTTACAATATTCATATGGAAATCAAAATATTTGGGGTAATATTTTCAATGCATTACAATCATCAGTGGGACCTACTATATGGTATACTGCTATATCTACTACAATGCAAGTTGTAGATATGATATTAATGCAAACTATGCCATTTCCAGCAGGTTTTTTTGCTGGTGTTGCATTTAATCTAGCACTTACTTCAGCAATCACATTAATTGAATATTTTCAGGCTACGTCCGATCCAAATATTGGTTGTTATTATAATAAATTTATAAATAAAGATAATGGAAATTCTATACTTCCAAGTGCAAAATATACAGTATATCATCCATATTTAACGTTATCAATATATTATAATCCGAATTTTACATTTTATAATGAATGTAAAGATCCTTATTTATGTGATCCAAGCTTTAGATATATTTATAATCCAAATGATAAAACACAAAATAATATATTTAAATTAATTTTGGGAAATATAAATGATAAAGGACAAGAAGTATTTCCAGAGTTTATTATTTTGTCAAAAGTTGGTTCGGAATATGGGGGCCCATATTTAAGTGTATCAATATTATCATCTAAATCATGAGGGCTTTATCTTTAAAGGATATAATAGAATACATAGCTGCTGCTGTTGTTATAATATTCGTATTTTTTGTTATAGCACTATTATATGCATTTTTTAATATAGAATCGTATTCTCAATATATGTTTCAGCAATTTACAAATAGTTTATTAATAGATAGGTTAAATTATTGTTTATATGAAAGTACAAAAAATCCTTTTCTATTGTTTTATGCACCAAATGTAAATATTATAAATAAATATAATGATACATATCAAAAATGCTTTATGAACATATCAGGAACATTTTATTATTTTATTAATCAAACAAATGAATCAAACAAACTTATATATACATATCTAAACTTTTCTTATAATAGTTATATATATTTCTTCTTCTATAATATTAACAATATAAATAAATCATATTCTTACGACCCATATAACCTTAGCTTTAAGTATAATATAAGTGTAATTCCATACAATGTTGCATATAATATTTATAATGTAAATTATACATATAATGGAAATTTACCAGCCTTAAATCAATTTTTACTTAACTATTTCCATAATTATAGTTTATACATATATAATGAGACAAAAAATGCATACCAAAACTATGAAATCATAAATAATGCTAAAATAGTTGATCTTTCGGGATATGGAAGCTTTTATTATGATGAAGTGTATATTCATCCATTAGTGTCATATTATATTGTTTTACCTGAATATAATAGTGGAGAACCTGTAATAGTATCTTTATATGGGGTGGGATATCTTTACATGAATGGTATATATAATATGACATGTAATATGATTGCTGGAGGCCAAATAAATATATCTTCATGTAAAGTTACTAGAATACAATGAGAATACAGATAGGTTTCTTTTTATCATTTGTTATTGCTGTAATAATTATTATAACATTATTCTTTATATTTATCTTTAGCATATTTTCATTTGGAAATCCAACACTAAATAATATAGCCAGTTTAAATGCTGTTGGTATTGAATATAAATCAGCAAATGGTTTTTTAAGTTCTTTAATTTATTTTAATAATGTAACAGTACCTGTAATAGATATTTATGCTGGATTTCATAATAATAAAGCGTTGAATGATTATATAATAAATGAATTAACATATAATGCATTATATTATCTAAATAATTCTGCTACAATTATAACATTTTATTTAGATAATAGTACAATAATTGGGGTATGCCCAAATAGAGGATATATAGAGTATGTAGTTTATTTAAATGGTAAACCCAATAAATTTTATGTTTGTCCACCAACAGTATTATACAACTTTTATGTAAATTATAGTTTTTATTATAATTATACTCAAAATTAATAATATTTAAAACATAATTGAATTTATATGAAAACATCTTTAGCACCAATTGCATTGTTTATGGGTGTAATAATTTTAACTGTCTTTGGTATATATTATTTAAATTCTCAAATCCAAATTGCGACAGAATCTTTAAAATATTTAAGTGAAGATTATATTGCATATCAAGGATTTTTATATTTACTATTTGTTTATATACCATTTGATATTAGATATAATTTATTAAATAACCTTTTAACAAATATTTTTTCAGGATCTACATATAATATAAATTATGTATTTGGAAATAATATTCCCAATTATTATTCACAATGTCAAGTACCTTTTTTATTTAATTTAAAAAGTGTAGAAAATAATGGAAATAATTATAATATAAACTATTCATTATGCGTTCCAATAATTCCTTTAGATAATGTAAACAATTACCAAAATATAATAAATTTATTTGGTAATATTGGAAATGTTGTAAATCAAGACTTAAGGGAAGAAATTGGATATTTAAATGCAAATTTAAATTTTAAATATGCGAATTTTTCATATCAAACTTTTTATTATGATATTTCTAAAAATAGTTTTATACTATCAAATCCACAGTATACGTTCTTTGTATTAAATAAATATGAAAGAAATTTGACTTTTCCGCAGCTAAATTATATGATAGAATATCCAATATATCCATATTTATTATACTATAATGAATTAATCAGTTATTTGTATAATAGAACATTTCAATTTATATATTATAATTTAACAAACCAATCAAATTATATATATTTATATAAAAATGCATATTCTAAAGAAACAATTGGAGATAATTTATACTTAAACTTATCATTTAATAATACATATTACTATGTTTTAGATTTATATACATCTCAACTTTTACCAGTACAATATCCAAATATTACAAATGTGACAATTGTAATACCATGTGAATCAGTCGGACAAATTGTTAATAATCAATGTATAATAGATGATAAATATTCTGAATATATGTATGCATGCTTATATTTAAATACAAGTCAAACTTTATCTATCTTTAATTATCAAGTATTAGATGAGGTAAATATATTCAATGGATATTGGTATAATATAACTAATGTAAATATTAGTACTGAAAAAAATGTAAAAGTTAGTAGAAGCTTTGTAGAAAATGTTTTAGAAAGATATACATATTATACTGGTGGATATTATCCAGCTTTAATACCTTTAAATATTCAAATAAATTATAGTAATGTCAGTTGTTCTATAAATAATCAAACAATAAAATTTGGACCATATGATAATGATTTTAACTGTTTATCATCACAAAACTTATTGAAAAATCTTTTATCAAATATGTGTACAATAAGTGAATTGGGATGTTATAGTGATAATGGAAATTATTATTTTAATGCTAAATGTTATGTTGTAGAATCATATATAAATAATCAGTTTATGTACAATTATTATCTATATAAATTTATAAAAATAAATAATGAAACAATAGATAATTATTGTGATGAGTCATATTGTTATATAATAGGATAAAAGATTTTTATAAAATATATCTATTCTTTTTCTTACATTCTTTAATTTTTCATTCGCCTCTCTTACTAAATTATAAAAATATTCTTTACTTACTAATAATTTTTTATTTTTTGATACAATTGTTTCAATTTTTTCATTTCCTACAATTTCAACCATAACTCTTTTATCATCTATTAAAAATATTCCGGAATGTTTAAATCCGGATTTTCTCGCAATATTTAATAGTTCATATGCTTTTTCTATATTTTTTGAAGATACATGTAGAATAAATGGTTCTTGTTTGAAATATATTTTCTCATCATAATTTTTATATACATCTAATAGTTTATTCCATATATAATAAAAGTTTACATAATAATGAGATTTAAATAAAAATTCTGCTTCAAATTTTTTTCCACTTTTTGGTATTTTTAGTAAAATTATCCTACCAGCACATGAAGATGTTGTAAAAAAGAAGTCTAATGAGTTAATAAAATCTAAAATATAATATATTGGTTGATCTGCTAAATATTTTTCTTTTGCTTCTTCGAGTTTTTTTATATGATATATTTTTAATTTATTAAATTCATCCATATATTATGGATAAAGAAAAGATAATATTAAATTTATTATTCTTAGCATTTTCCATACCAGTAATTTACCTAATATATTATTCATATTCAACATATTTTAGTGGGAATAAGATGGTAAATCCTAAAAATATATATGATCTATATATATCAAATTTTACAGTTAGTGGAAATTATTTTTCTTTTAATGTAAATAATCCGAATAATTATTCTGTTGAAATTTATTTCTCACTTTTGGGATTAAGGAATTCATACCAGACATCTTCAATAGTAACCTCTGGAAATTTTTTACAGAACATATATATAATACAACCAAATAGCTATATTACTATACAATATAATTTTGAATTGGATGAACAAACAAGATTGACAATTACCCAATGGGAAAAACTTGGTGGGGTTTTATATTTAACATTATATTATTCATCTGTAGGAAACAATTCTATTAGTGGAATAATAAATTACCAGATAGAAAAAAGCTAAATTTTATCAAGATCGCTTATTGTATATATCTTTACTTTATTACTACCCTTTTGTATACTATCTATACATACTATATATTTTATATTTGTACTCTTTTCTATTAATTCTAATAATTCTCTTGTTAATATACCATCCATTACTAAATAAGCTAAATTATTATACTTTAATATTATTTCTCCCAATTTATCTACTTGTACTTTATTTAATATATTGAAGTGTTCATCCAATAATAAAGCCTGATCAGTTTTAAATATATCATTCATATATGACTTTAATTTTTGTAATATTGGATCTTTTATTTTCTTTTCACTTCTAATATTTTTTATATCTTCAATATTTCCTTCTAATTTTTCATAATATGCTCTAACCTGGTCAAATGATATTTTATTCTTAAGAGCTTTTAATATTTCTTTTCCGGATAATTCTTCAACTTCTCTACCTGGTTCTGGTTTTGCTACAAAATCAATATCAACACCACTTAACATACATTCTTTCACTAATAGATCTCCACCCCTATCTCCATCGAAGAATGTTATTACAATCTTTTTCTTTGATAAATCAACTATTGTTTTTGGCACATTTAATCCATTTAATGCTATTACATTTGTAATTCCATATCTTAATAAATTTAAAACATCTGCTCTTCCTTCTACTAATATTATTTCTTCTGATTTATCTACATCAGGTCCTGCAGGTAATTTTTCTGGTCCATATTCAATTAGTGATTTCATATTATGTGAGTATTCCAAATATAATAGTAATTCTTTTGGATCTGGTAATTCTTCATTTACTAATTTTGTTAATAATTCTCTAGCTCTTTCTAATATTTGTTGTACTTTTGTTTTTCTTATATCTTCTATTTTTTGTACTTTTATTGTTGCATGTGTTGGTCCAATTCTTGTTACAGTCTCCAATGTTGCAGCAATTAGTGCTGTCTCAAATCTATTTAAACTTGTTGGTATCTTAATTTCTCCTATTGTTTTATCATTTTCTACTCTAAGATTCACATCTATTCTTCCAACTTTTCCAGATCTTTGTAATTCTCTTAAATCCATTTCTGATCCTAACAATCCTTCTGTTTGTCCAAATATTGCTCCTATTACATCTGGTTTCTCAACTACTCCATCAATATATACTGACGCATGTATCATATATTTTATGTAAGGTGGTGAACTCTTTGCCATTATTAAATATTTTTAGGAAAGGTATTTAACCATTGAAATTTTTATACCTTTGGGTGGTATAACAATACTATAAAAAATGAAATTAAAAAATATTATATGACCTCATCAGAAAAAATAACAATAAGTGTTTTAAAAGCAGATATAGGAAGTCTGGTTGGGAATTCGAATATTCCAGAAATATTTGAAGAAACAGCTTCAGATATACTAGATAAATATAAGGGAGAAAAAATATTTGATTATTTTGTATCTCATGTAGGAGATGATTTGAATTTAATAATATTGCATAATAAAGGGGAAAATAATAGAGAAATACATCAAATAGCATTTGAAATATTTAAGAAAAATTCTGAAATTGCAAAAGATATGCATTTATATGGTGCTGGTGGAGATTTATTAAAAAATGAATTTACAGGTTCATTGATTGGAATGGGACCCGGAGTTGCTGAAATGGAATTTACATTGAGATCTTCAGAGCCAATAATTGTATTTGCTGCAGATAAAACAGAATCTGGAGCATTTAATTATCCTTTATTCCAAATGTTTGCAAACCCATTTAACACACCAGGTTTAGTAATTGATCCTGATATGAGACCCGGATTTAGATTTGAAGTGTGGGATTTATATAATCATAAAAGAATATATTTAAATTCTCCAGAGGAAATTTATGACTTATTATTATTAATTGGAACATCTGAAAGATTTGCTATAAAAAGAGTATATCCAAGGTCTGATAAATATCCAAATAATGAACCTGTTGCTGTTTCTTCTACAGAAAGATTATATGAAGAAGCTGGTAGATATGCTGGAAAAGATGATCCAGTAATGATTGTAAGAGCGCAAAAAGGATTTCCTTCAGTGGGAGAAATATTGGAAGCTTTTTCATTTCCATATATGGTAAATGGATGGATGAGGGGATCATATTGGGGTCCTTTATTACCTGTAAGTTTAAAGAATGCAAGGGCAACAAGGTTTGATGGACCTCCAAGAGTAATTGCATTGGGATTTCAGGTGAAAAGAGATAAATTATATGGACCTGAAGATATGTTTGATGATCCAGCATTTGATTATGTAAGAAATAAAGCATTGGAAATTGCAGATTATATTAGAAGACATGGTCCTTTTGAACCCCATAGGGTATCCCATGAAGATTTATTAACAACAACGGCAAAACCCATATTGGATAAATTAATTCAAAGGTTTGAAGATATAAAATAATAAGGTATTATTTTTAAATATATTTTTTTTAACAATAATAAAATGGGTCTTGAATATATATATGCGGTATGGTTATTACATGAAGCTAAAAAAGAAATAAATGCAGATAATATAAAGAAGGTATTGACCTCAGTGGGAATAGAACCAAATGATGCGATGGTAAATGCTGTATTAGCAAGCTTACAGGGAGTTGATTTGGATAAAATAAAGGAAGAATCATTATCTTTTGCTCCAGTACAAGTTAGTCCACAGCAAGTAGAACAAAAGAAAGAAGAAAAGCAAGAGAAGAAGGTAGAAGAGAAGAAAGAAGAACAAGCATTAGAGGGTTTAGCATCTCTATTTGGTTTCTAAAATTTATAAATTTTTATATACAATTTTATTTTAAGGTGACAGATCCAGATAAGATTTATAGGGGCATCATCTTAACAAAAAAGGAATTAATTAAGTTAGGAGAAGAAAAGGAAAATTTATACTCTAGAAAGAGAGTTTTATATAAAGAAAGAAAAAAATTGTTAGAAAAATTAAAGGAGTTGAGAAGTAAAAAGGAGGAATATAGTAAAATATTAGATAATTTAATGAATGAAAGAGAAAAAACATTAGAAAAATTAGAAGAATTAAAGAAAAAGTTGGATGAAATAAAACAAACAAGAAAGGATGTATTTAAGAATAAAGATATAATAAAAGATATAAATAAATATAAAAAAGAGTTGGAAACATTGGAATATGTTTTACAGACAGAAGTTTTATCATATTCTCAGGAAAAGAAAATTTGGAATAGAATAAAATATTTAAGGAAACTTTTAGGTAAATATGAAGAAATATCTTCTATTTTACAAGAAATCGATAAATTAAGAGAAGAGTATAATGCTTATAGATCTAAATTATCAATAATAGGTCAAAATATTAGAAAAAATATTGATGAAAGAAAGGTTGTAAAAGAACAAATAAAACAGATAAAGGAAAGATTAACACAAATAATGGATGAATATAATAAAATTAAGGAACAAATAAAACAGATAAAAGAGAGAATAAGAGAACTTGAAGATAAATTAAATGAAGATTTACAAAGATATATAAGTCAGAAATTACAAAAACAGACTGTTGAAATATCAGAAGAAGAAAAGAACAAAATAATTGAAGAATATTCAAAGATACAACAAAAAATTATGAATGGTTCTGAACTATCAATGGATGAAATATTAGTAATGCAGAAATATGAATTATTAAAGAAAAAGGGTGCAATCTAATTATGAAAAATTATATCCAAAAAGGGCTTTAGAAAGTTTAGGCTTAATTAGAAAAAAATGCAGAATTTGTGGAAAATATTTTTGGACATATGATAAAAATAGAGAAGTATGTGGGGATCATGAAAATTATGGTTTTATAAATAACCCTGTTGGAAAAAAATTATCATATAGAGAAGTATGGGAAAATTTCTCAAAATATTTAAATAGAAGGGGTTATGCAATAATAAATAGATATCCTGTCGTAGCTAGATGGAGGGATGATATAGACTTTGTAATTGCATCAATTGCGGATTTCCAACCATGGGTTGTTGAAGGATATACAGAACCACCTTCAAAAAAATTAACCATTCCCCAATTTTGTTTAAGATTTAATGATGTTAGAAACGTTGGATTGACAGGAAGGCATTATACTGGTTTTGTAATGATTGGACAACATGCATTTGTAAAACCTGGAGAATATGATATAAACCAATATTTTTTAGATTTATATTATTGGTTTGAAGATAATAATTTTCCAATGAATGAATTTATATTTCATGAAGATAAATGGGAAGGTGGGGGAAATGGTGGAACATCGATTGAATTTTTTATAAGAGGTTTAGAGGTTGCAAATCAAGTATATATGCAATATAAAATAGTTAATAATGAATGGATAGAGTTGGATAAATTAAAAGTTTTGGATATGGGTATGGGTCAGGAAAGGGTTGCATGGATTACAAATGGTACAAGTACATCATATGATATTGTATTTCCAAATACGATAAAATTTTTATTAGATAATATAAAATATGAAATTGATATAGATTTATTATCAAAGATTTCAATGTATTCTTCATTATTTGATTTTGAAAAAAATGATATAAAATCTTTTGAAGAATTTTTAAAGGAAAAAGGAATAGATCCTAAAAATAATATTGAAATAATGAGGGCAATATATTCAATTTCAGATCATGTTAGATCATTATACATTGCAATATCTGATGGGGCATTACCTTCAAATATTGGTGGAAATTACAATTTAAGATTGATCGCAAGGAGAATGTTTTATTTTATTGATAAATATTTTGAAATAAATGATATAGAAGATTTCTTAAGAAAATTATTGATAAAAATTTCTGAGGATTGGTATGAAGAAAAATTAAAGGAAAATATAAATGAAATTATTGATATATTAAAATATGAATATGAAAAATATGTAGAAGTAAAGAAAAATGCACAAAAAATTTTAAATAATTTAAAGAATATTGATACAAAGAAAATATTTGAATTATATACATCATATGGAATCTCTTTAGAAATTATAGAGGATATAAATCCAAATATAAAAATAAATAGAGAAGAATTAAATAAATTAATTGAGGAACATAAAGAAAAATCTAAAAAAATAAGAAAAGAAGAAAAATTAAATTTAAATATAAATTATCCTGAAACATATAAGTCATTCTATGAATCATGGAAAAAATATTATGATATTGGAAAATTAATTGGAATAGAAAATGAATATTTAATATTTGATAGAACAGTATTTTATCCAACAAAAGGTGGACAGGTAAATGATACAGGATATATATTTAATTTAGATGAAATAAAGAATTATTCGAGAGAAATTTTGAATAATTATGATTTTCCATATTATGTAAAAGAAATATTAAAGGATTATTTAAACGGTAAAAAAGTTGAAGGATTTGAAAATTATTATGCAAAGGTTATTGATGTAATTGAATATGAAAAGATAATATTACATAAAATAGATAGAAAAATTAATTGGGATAAAAATTCAAATATTTTACAAATTATTGATAAAGATAGAAGATATGGAATATCAAGGCATCATACCGCAACACATTTATTAACATCTGTGTTAAGAAAAATATATGGAAATCATATATGGCAGGCAGGTGCTGAAAAAAATGAATATGAAGGAAAATTGGATGTTACACATTATAAAGTACCTTCATATAATGAAATAAAGTTAATTGAAAGAGAACTAAATAAAATAATATTAGAAGGAAGAAAAATAAATAAATTTTATTTATTAAGAAACGAAGCTGAAGAAAGATATGGATTTATAATATATCAGGGAGGATTTATACCAGAAACAAAATTAAGGATTGTTGAAATAGAAAATACAGATGTCGAAGCATGCTCCGGAACACATTTAGATAATACATTAGAAATTGGATTGGTAAAAATAAGAAGTGTAGAAAAAATTGCAGATGGATTGATAAGATTTAGGTTTGTTGCAGGTGATAGGGTTATAGAAGAATTTGAGGATTATGAGGAAAAAATTTTAGACATAAAAAGTAAGTATAATGTTGATATAAATAATTTAAACAACTATATTGAGAAAATAAATAGGGAAAGAGAGGAATATAATAAAAAGTTAAATATAATACTAGAAGAATATATTAAAAACAATATAAAGGATGGAAAATTATACTTAGAAACAAATTTATATATTTCTGATATAATAAAATATGTCTTAAAGTATAAAGATTTGATAAAAGATATAAATTTAAAGTGTAGAGATGGAATAATTAATTTAAAAGAAGGTGAAAAGAAAGTTGATAAGTTTTATATAAAGAAAGTCAATTAATTTTTATAAGCGGCGGTGCCCGAGAGGTCAAAGGGGGTCGGTTTAGGTCCGATTGGATAAGGTCCGCCAGGGGTTCAAATCCCCTCCGCCGCATTTAAGAATTTAATAAAATTTTTAAATTTAATCTAATACGATAAGATCTTGCAGTGTAGTTAAGATAACATTCTAAACTTTAGTCTCATACTACATGAATATTTCAAGTATCTTAACATCGGTAGGAGTAAATATATGATTTTTAGAAGTATCATCATCAATAACAATGAACAAACCAGCTTTCCTCATTCCATCCTTTCCACTACTTGTAGAATATATTCTATTGTATATAATAAAACTAATCAAATCTGCCGAATTAGTAACATTTTCTAAATATAGAATATATTCTCTTGGATTTTTACGATCCTGTAAAAAGTCAAGTCCACCAATACCTTTTATATGCATCTCCAATAATTTGTTTTTTTCTTCTCCTATAATTTTTATATCATGTGCATAGATTAAATTATTTAGCGGCACATGGGGTGGTATTTCTTTTGCATATCCTATAACTAAGGCAAAGTATCCATCAAAAGGAATGAGTTGTCCATGAATTTCTGGTAATGGTGGGGGAAATATAAATGCTGCAGGATAATATTCATCCTTATCCAATTTTCTATAAATTTCTAATACTTCCGGTATCTTTCTTCTTGTTTGAAAAGTATAAGATATAAATCCTTTTTCATGATGCATACGATATGCCAATATTTCATCTAGATCATTTCTTCTTCTTATTGCATAGACTCTTGTATTAAGATATAGACCGGGTTTTTCAAACATTTTGTTATAATATTTGGAAAAACGCTTTTATTATTATTTTTTAGTAACAAAGATTTTTATAAAGATGGACCCGCGGGGATTCGAACCCCGGACCTCTCGGACCGCAACCGAGAATTCTATCCATGCTGAACTACGGGTCCTATATATATTATATCTTTGGTAGTATTAAATTTCCAAATTTTTCATATTTATTTAATTTAAAGAATAAACCAGATAAATAGGATAAATATGCATCATAAATGTCCTTATATTTAAATACTTTTGAAAAATATTGGTATTTTAATTTTAATATTTTTTCCACCGCTCTTGGAAATGTTTCATATACTTTTATATCATTATCAATCTCCATTATTTTATTTTTTAATAAGTTAGCCCTTTCATATAATAATTTCATTGATTTTAAAGATAATGGTAATGGTTTGAATCCATATTTATATAATAATCTTTCTTCTATCCTATATGGATATTCATAACTTAAAGGTGCATCAATAAATACATATTTAAATTTTTCTTTTTCTATTAAATTCAATATTTCATCATTTTTATATAATACCCCAAATATTGGTTTATTATTAAAGTAAAAATATCCGGTTCTATTATTTTCTTTTGCGGATAGATCTAAACCGAGTATCATTCTCTATAAATAAATTTATATGAGGTATCATATATATCCTTTTCAAAATTCATTTTATCTAAATAATAATTTAATATTACAATAACCTGTGACGAAAAATAATTAATATCCCCCAAAGAAATCTTTATTACAGCATTTTCTATCTTTTTCTTAATATCTTTTGGTATTCCTAAGAAATCTCCAATAATAAATACAGGATTTTCAATTTTTATATTTTCAATAAATTCCCCATCTTTATCCAATAAATATATATTTTTTCCATTATTTTTATATTCTTTTAATAAATCAAAAAAATCAACTTTATCAACATATACACCTGGAAAAGGATTTCTAATATTTTTTTTATTATATTTTTTCAATGATATTGATAATAATGTTGATATATCCTTTTTTGACCATGGTGTATTTATATCAGATTCTATCCTTATTAATCTGGGAGGAACGGGTTTTCCAGTTAAATATAAATCAAATCTAATATTTTTTCTCAACCCATTTGATACAAAAAAAGCATGTATAATTGAATTAATTGCTATGTCCAATCTCCCAGAATAATATATATTTTTAAAATTTCCGTCAGTTCTTATAGTATTTGAATAAAAAATAAATATTCTCATAATCAAATATTTAAATAAAACTTTATAAAAAATTAAATAATAATAAACTTTTATGAAAAAAATAAAGCTATTTGCATTATTAACTTTGATATTTAATCTTTTTAATATATATTCGCAAAATTATTCATCAACATTATTTAATATTCCAATAGATCCAATAAATATAAGTCAATTAAATCTGTATAATTTGGAACAAGGTTCTTATAGCCATTTTTATATTTTATATCCAGAATACTATTATTATTATCCGGCAAATTCATCAAACCAGTATTTAAACATATATTTTAATTCATCAATTCCTCTAAATTTTTATATAATGGATCAACAAAATTATCAAAATTTTAAAAGCAGTGGAAATTTTACTTCAATCTATCAGAACTATACAAATTATATAAACCAAAGTATAAACCTATCTTCAGGAAATTATTACATAATAATTTATAATAACAATACACAAAATGCATCTTATTTTTTTATATATAGTTTGACAAATCAATCTGAAAAAAATATTTATTCTCCAATAGGAATTTCTGATTATGGTATATATATTAACAATGGAAGTATTTATGGATATAATGTTAAAACCAATAAAGTTATTGGAGAAATTTATTTAGATAATTTTAGTTCATATGTTAATCCTTTATGTTCTAATAGCTTTTTAGGTGAAGATTCAGGTTCAATACAATTAAATGCGATTCTAGAATTAAGTAATGGCCAACATTATTGGCTACAGAATGTTTTATTAATAAATAATACTGGTAGATATTTTATTTTTGTTAATAATATATGGAATTTTACATCTTTAAATTCTAATTTATCAAATAATTTAATTAAAGGTAATGGAATAATAAGTAAACATGATGATAAATATTTTTATGTATATGCAACTGATCATTTTTCTTTACAATATCCATTAAATGTATATTTAATAATTAATATTACTCAAAACAATTCTTATCCAGAAATACAATTTGGTTATAGTCTAGATGGACAAAACATAAATTGGTACGATAATGTTACATTATTAATTCCATCAAATGGTAGTATAGTTATTTCTCCCAATTTTACAGGTTCTAGAAATATTAAAAATTTAGAATTGGTTATTGGTGGACCTGGAAATGGAGCTTGTATAGATATAAAAAATATTAGTGGATTTTTGGGTTTATATTATTCTTATAAAAATAATGGAAGTTATTATCTTACTCCAAGTCCTTCAATATTTAATTATGGTTTTAATACTGCAGAATATTCTTCAAATATTAATGAGGACATAATATCGCAGGGATTTGTAAATTTATCTGTAGGACCTTTTTATCCAAAGTATTTAGGAAATGTAAATATTACAAACTATAATATATCTGTTTATTATTCTTACAATAATTCATACATAAATCATCAATATCCATTTGGGATAATTTTTAATGTAAATATTCCAATATATATTTATCAAAACAACACATTGTATGTATTAAATAATTTAACAATAAATGGGGTAAATTATAGTATAAATTATTCTCAGCAGTATGTAAATATAAGTCTGCTAGTAGATAATAATTATAATATCTCTACAAACTATATTGAATATTATTTAGTTATTATAAATAATAGCATTGGAATAAATTTTACAATTTCTGGAAATTATTTAAATGAAACACATTATAATAATACATATTATCTTTATGCAAAAGATCTATTGAATATATACTTAAATCAAATATATAATTTTGGAAATTACCGATATTATTGTCCAAATAACATAACGTTAAATATAAATACTTCGAAAGTTGTTGAAATATCTGATTATTGTTATTTGCAGTATCAATTAAATATATTTTCACCATTTAATTATACAATAAACAATAATACATACTATGGAAATACTAGTTTTTATATAAATGCAAATAATAATGTAACTATATTAATAAACACAACCAATTATATAAATAATTATGAAAGATTTTATTGCAATAAGAACAATATAACAATAAATGTATCCTCTCCAATAAATATTAATCTATCTAGCTATTGTATATATCAATATTTAGTAAATATTAATACACCATTTCTAGTAAATATTTCCATAAATAATTCTATAAATACTTATGGAAATACTTCTATTTTTTTAAATAAAGGAACTGTAATAAATATTTTACCAGCTAAGTATATTGAATCAGGATTCTTTTATGATACAATTTATTATGAAGATGGATATAATTTTATTGTAAATCAACCATTAAATATTACTGTACAATTCAATAAGAAAGTTCAATATAATTATTTAAATATCGGGTTGTTGATTGGTGTAATAGTTGGAATAATAATATTTATTCTATACTAATGGGACCGCCGGGACTTGAACCCGGGACCACCGGTACCCCAAACCGACATCCTTCCAGGCTGGACTACGGTCCCAGATAAAATATATAGAAAAATCAAAATCTTATGAATTTAGTAATAATTGGGGTGCTGTTGTATATGTTGTTGTAACTTTATATGATAATGTAATTTCTGTATTGTTGTTTGGGTTATATATAAGGACTATATAAAAGCCCGGACCTACAGATACTTTTTCATTTATATACGATCCTTGACTATGTAAGTAATATCCGTAAGGATTGCCTTTAATAGCTTGTATTAGATTGTTTAAATCAAATACGAAGACATTAACTGAACTTGATGCAGATACCATTATGTATATTATTCCTGAAAATCCAGGTGGTACAGCAATTTCTTTATATGTAAATTGATAAGGTTGTAATATAACACTATTATTACCTTGACCTAGAAATGTTAATATATTCCAATAGGTATTATTTAAATTGTTGTATTGATCTTTTAATGAATTATATTGAGATTGCAATGTTTGATATTGGTTTTGTAAGGTTGTATAATTTGTCTTTAGATTTTCATAATTGGATTCTAGTATATTATATTGAGACTGTAATGTTTGATACATATTTTGTAGAGTTGTGTAATTTGATTGAAGGATTGAATACATATCTTTTAATGAGCTATAATTATTTTGTAAAGAGTTATATTGCATTTGTAATGTTTGATACATATTTTGTAAATCTGTATAATTTATTTTTAGACTTTCATAATTGGATTCTAGCATATTATATTGAGATTGTAACATTTGGTATTGGTTTTGTAAAGCCGTATAATTATTTTTAAGGTTTGCAATTTCAAGTTTCGTAAATTCAAGATTTGTGTTGGACGTAGGATTGGTAAATAATAACAATGCCGATACTACCGCAATTAAAATGATCAAACCAATTAAGTATATCTTAGGAGATTCCATATTAAAATGGTACCAATGTTGAATTTTTTAAGTATTATCTCAGATAAAATATATAGAAAAATCAAAATATATAAGGAATAAATCTAAAAGTTTCTTTCATATATTCTTCATATTCCTTTCCAAATTTTTCCAACATATATTTTTCTTCCGGAACTACTTCTCCAAAATACACCATTAATGATACAATGAAAGCTCCCAATATTCCCAATAAACTATATGTTACAAAACCAAGTCCAAAGAATATTAATATTTCTCCCAAATATCCTGGATGTCTTATATATTTATATATCCCATTTTTAATTATCTTTTGACCTTCAACAGTTCCAATAGATGGTAAATAATATTTTCCAAGGGTTGCTTCAGCAACACCTTGTAATACTAATCCTAGTATAAATAATATGAACCCAATACTATAACCCAAATTATAATCGAACAGTGAAAAATTATAATAATAGTCTATTGATGCTAATATCACTATAAGCGTCATTCCAACAAGTACATATAATATAAAACCTACCAGAGAATATAATTTTAGCTCCATTATTTTTCCTTTTTCCCCTTTTATTAATATGAATGGCAATATTAGTCCAACTATTATTTCTGTTACTATAAAAAGAAACAAATATTCTTGTATGCCATAGTTTATTATCATTTTAATATTTTAGTATTTTTAAAATATAAATTTATGCTATCAACAAATTCGAACTAAAACTTCCAGTTGTAATCATTAGTTTGTGACAACTATGTAGGTTAATAGTGAGGATGATTTTTGCTGTAGTTAGGAAAAATATGCTGTTGTCACTAAATTATAATGGAAATGCCATTATATTATTTGTGTTATAGACAAATCACTGTTCGGTAGTATTAGATAATGTTATAAACGGTATTGTTGGTGTATATACAATTGTTATATTACCATTTATATATGTATATTGTGCATCTGGGAGTACATTGCTAATTACTAAATAATAGCCACCGTTGGATAATTGATATGTATCTAACAAAATTTCTATGTTAAATGTTGTTGATTTACCACCATAATAATATGCAGGTCCTATAAATGACCATGCTTCTTGTTGATATAGATTTCTAAAATAATTAAATTGGGCTGGTGTGAATAAGAATAACTTAACAGGGCTTGTTGATCTAAGGTTTATGGTCAATTTCACATATTTGTCATTTTGTTGGTAAGTTATATTGTATTGGTAGATATACATAATATTGTTGAGGAAGATCTTCATTAATTACCGATACTGGTAGTGTTATAGGCCCATTGCACCAGTTACTTAATTCAATTACTAACCAAGTATTGTTTTCAAGTTCTGTCGAACATCCATATGACTGAAAATACTTTGGTATATTTATGTCTGGACCTGGTATTTCAGTTACCGGACAAGAACCAATAATTGCATAAGTTGGCCCGTAGCCAATATAATATCCATAATATGTATAATTGCTATCTATTAAACCTTCCCAATGAATTGGAGCCTTTGATTGTAGGACCTGTACATACTCACTCGGTGTATAGTCACTTGGGTACAGACCTTCCTCACCAATAATGAGGAAGTTTTGGTATTGGCTTAGGTATTCACTAAAATCCTGGTCAAAGCCGTAGTGGCTTATTGAGGGGTTCTGGATCATTGTTTTAAATCTGATATAAGCAAATTCATCTAGCCAAGGACAATATTGTAGTGGCGGAGCATCAATTGACTGTCTATACTGATTTACAATGCTAAAGAATTGGAAAACCCATGTTGAATTTATTGTAGATTGTTTATATGTGATTGTTGATTGTATGGTTGTTGAAATATTGTTAATGCTCGTTTGTAAAATTTGTAGTATTTGTTTTATATATGGGAGATAATAAATGACTATAATTATTATTAACAAAACTATTATGATGCGAGTAATAATTTTATGAATTCTAAATCTTTTAGGTCTATCTTTACTTCCATCATTATACCAGTATTCATATTTTTTATATTTGTAATTATCCCAGTCATCTTCATAGTTTGATAAATATATATATTCTCTTACTTTACGATCTTTTCTATTAATCTTAGGTTGTTTATAGAAAATATAAAACCATAATATAATTATTTGTTTGATATTTAGGAATATTTTACTTATTAACTTTTCAATATTTTTTATATAATCTAAATAATTAGTATTGATGGTTTTATTTTGCATTAAATTATAATATTATTAAATTTTAAATATATTTATAATGTGAAAAATTAAATGAAAAAACATGCCACCGCCGGGATTTGAACCCGGGACCTCTACCTTACCAGGGTAGCGCTCTACCGCTGAGCTACGGTGGCTATTTTCCTATCTTTTTTGATATAATATTTATATATTGTGGATTTATACTATAAATATATTCGTTATTATCTACTTCTCTTATTAATATACCTTGTTTATACATTTTATTCAAATATTTTGATACAGTGTTTCTTGGAAGATTTAATATTCTTGATATATCCTTTGAAGACATTTTGTTTTTATATAATATCTCTAAGATCATTTTTTGTGTGTTAGACAATTTTATTTCATTTTCTAAATTCTTTATTTCTTTCAAATCTTTATTTATGTTATCTATTCCCCCTTCTAAAAGGTTACTTAATTCAATAAATATTTGCCTAACATTATTATTATTCTTTCTTATTAAATTTCTTAATATTCTTTCATCTAAATTTACCCTTCCTTTTAATTTTTTATTTATTAATTTTAATATTTCATCTTCTGGAGGGAATTTCATTTCTATCTTTCTATATAGTCTATTTAAGAAAGATAGGGTAGCATTCATTATTTGCGGAGATGGTTGAATTAACATTATTGAATAAACAATCCTATTATCATATAAATATTTTAGTTTTTTAGATACATCCTCTGGAAAATTATAATATTCATCCAATATCAATACTATGGGTAGCTTATTTTCAAATTTAAAGAATAAAAACTTATTATATTTATTTTTTTCTATTATTTCTTCCAAATCTTTATCTCTTTCATATTCTCCATTTATATATATTACATTATATCTATCTGATAGATCTCTTTTAATTTTAAATGCTAAAGAAGTTTTTCCAGAACCAATTGGTCCATATAATAGAAATATTTCGCCATTTATTATAGAATCTTTTACTTTTTTTATTATATCATCTACCCCAACCAAATCTTCATTTGGTCTTATATCTAAAGGATTTTTAGAGAAACCGTATTTTTTCCACCACATCTTATTTTATATTATTTAATAATTCTATATAAGTTGATATTGACCATAGTTGATGCAAGGCCCCTGCTGGTTTTAATTCATATGCACTAGATCTTTCTGGTAATGTTCCTATCATTTTTATTAATCTTTCGTTAGATTTCATAATACTATTTATTATATCCCAATATTTTTCCTTATTTAAATTATATAGATCCATAGCAGCAATGTTATTTATAAAAATCCATGAATCTCCATTATGCATTGATTTTCCTTCATTTCTAAAATAATTATCTTCATTGCTATATGGGATAAATTCTTTATCAAATATAGATAAACTACTAATTCCTCCCCATTTTAGATATAAATGTGTTAATGAATAATCAAAAATATTTTCCCATTCATAATTTGAAAAAATCTTTGGATAAAAGTAATAAGATAAAAATACATTACATCTTATCTTCTTATTTTTTATATCATCATATAATGAAGAATCTGATAAATAATTTTTTCTAATAGAATTCTTTATTTTTTCTAATTTTTCTTTATACTCATCTTTTTTTGTATAATTATATAAATTATCATATGCATTTGCCATCAAAAATTGTATTTCTATTGGATAAATTCTATTTAATGTGTCCATCCATGTCTCATTTGGATATGCTTTAAACAAAAATAATTTTTCATCTAAATAGTTTTCTTCAAATATATTTAATTTTTCAATAATATTATTTACTAATTTATCAAATATTTCTTTTTCAAATAAATCTTTAAATTGAAATAATCTGAAAATATACAACCCTATTCCATCGGAATTTCCAATATTTTCATTTTTTATATTCTTTAATCTTCCATCTGGCAAAAAATAATTTGAATATTCAATTAACTTATTCTTTACTATATCTTTATTGATATAGTATAATCCTCCCAATGAAATTAGAACATCTCTACTCCATTCCTGAAAATACCATGGAAAACCTGCAGAAATGTTATTATCATAAATAAAAGATAATAACCCATTTTCAATTAGATTTTTTCCATTCAAATTATCCTTATCATTTTTATATATTATTTCTAATTCTTTTGCATAAAAAGAAAATGGTAAATATATATATCTTTCAAATGGTGGAGATTTTCTATATAAGTCATAATTATAATTAACTTTTATCCATTTATTTAATTCTTGATAAACTTCAAATCTTTTTATTATTACTTCATAGTTTAAATCCCCTTTATTAAATTTTATTTTCACGTAATCATTATTTTTTTCAATATTATATATCCTTCCCCATTCATCTATATCATACAAATATCTTATATCAAAATAAACATTTAATGTGGAATATTTATTTGTTTTATATATTAATTTATTATCTATTAATTTATATTCTTCCCATCCATCTTTATATATTATCTTTAAATCATTATAATCTTTTAATATTATCTTTTCAATTTCATTATAGTTTATATCTCTATTTTCTATTTTTTCTAATATTTTGATAAAATTGTTGTTATAATATTGTAATAAACCAAAATATCTACTGTTATATAGTAAAGGTAAAAACAAAAAAGAACCTTTATTATATATAACAGCATAATCAAAGTTTTCTAATTCAATTTCTTTTTCCATACAAATAATTTCATTAAAAGATTTATAATTATTTTTATTCATTTTTTAATTATGAAAATATTATTTTTATCTTGGGGAGTATTTCCTCAGAAAGGTGGTGGATTAGAAAAAGTAACATATTATTATTTGAAATATCTCGATTATTTTAATAATAATGTTTATTTATTTATTTTAAATCTGACTGATGATGTAAAATCTTTCTGGAATAATAAATTAAAGAACTCAAAAATTTTTGGATTAGATATGAAAGTATATCAATCGTACATAGATTATTTTAAATATGAATCTTTTACTTTATATAAGAGGAAAATTATAGACTATAAGAAGGCAGTAATTGAATATAAAGATAAAATAATAGATTTATTGAAAAAAATGAAATTAGATTTTGATATAATATATGCATATGATTGGTTGACTGCTTTAGCAGGAATAGAAATAAAGAAGATATATAAAAAGCCATTGGTTGTTCATTTTCATTCTCTAGTATATGACAGAGTTGGAGGAAATCCGGACGCATTAAAATATTTATATGATTATGATTATGGAATAGAATTGGAAGCATGTAAATACGCGGATAAAATTATAGTAGTAAGTAAGAGAGAAAAAGATATATTGGTAAAATATTATAATTGTGATGAGAAGAAGATTGATGTGATATATAATGCTCCAGATGACGATTTTAATATAAGAGAAAAAATAAATAGTAAAATAAAAGAAAAATATAAAATAGTATTATATCTCGGAAGAATGACAATGCATAAAGGCCCAGATTATTTATTAAAAGCAGCAAAAAAAGTTTTGGAAAAAAGAAAAGATGTATTATTTATATTCGCAGGAACTGGAGAAATGTTAGAATATTTAATAAAAATGGCTGCAGATTTAAATATATCAAAAAATGTAATATTTACTGGATGGGTTGATGATGATTTAGCAGAATATTTATATTCAATAGCAGATATATTTGTTTTACCTTCTGTATCAGAACCCTTTGGTTTAACCCCATTTGAAGCTTTAAAATATAAAGATTTTATTATAATATCAAAACAAACAGGGGTATATGAAGTATTGAAAAATGCGTTAGCAGTTGATTTTTGGGATATAAATAAAATGGCAGATTATATATTAGCATTATTATATTACCCAAAATTGGGAGAATATGAGATAAAGTTATGTTTGGATGATATAAAAAATTTATCTTGGAAAAATTCTGTAGAAAAATTAATTTCTATTTTCAATAGTTTGATCTAATTCTATATCTCTTAAAATGTTCATATATGATATAAAAGAATCATAAGGAGTTGCAAAAGCTTCTTCCCTAAAATATTTGTGTACATCACCATCGCTATTATATTTTAGACTCATATAATAGAAATTATCGGAAGTTGATAAATATCTCAATATATTTAATGTTTTTTCGTCATTTTTAAACTTTCTATATAATTCTCTTAAATAATCTAAAGCTTCTCTTTGTATACTATCTCCAATCCATGCAGATAGATCTCTTTCAATATCTGCCCATGATATTAGTTCAGGTATATCTAATTCATCTTTATAATTAAATTCTTCAGTAGCTTCAGTTATATTATATGTTTCAAAATATTTCTCTTTTCCAATATATTCAAATAGCTTGTTCCAAAATTCAAATATTCCAGATTCTTTCCATATATGTTCTCCTATTGTTTCAAAATCCATAAATATGTTTATTATATCTCCAGGAGTATTCTTTAACCATAAATAATATTTATCTGCGGTTAATGGATATTCTGACCAATACTTATTTGTAAATCTAAATCCTATATCATCAGACAATCTATAATTTCTTAATAATAGCCTTAAATTATTTATTTTTAATTTATATACATAATTTGGACTTCTATTTCCCAAAATTTTTTCAGTCCCTTCAGTTAATGCCACTTTATATCCCAAAGAATATACAATTTCCCCAATTTCATTATTAAATACAAGCTCAAAATTCCTAAAGCTTCTAGATTTATAATTAAATATTTCCTTTATTTTTTTTCTATGTAACTTTATTTGATTAATAAATTCATCTTTATCAATTAAATATGCCAATGAATGATAATAAGTTTCTGATACAATTTCTACATTTCCTGTATCTACTAATTTTTTCCATAGTTCTAGAATTTCTGGATGATATAATTCTAATTGTTCAATTAACGTTCCAGAAATTGAAAATGATACTTTTATATCGTATTTTATGATATTATCGTATATCATTTCCAATGCTGGTTTATAACATTTATATACAACTCTATCCAATATCCTTTTATTTAAATCATCGTTGAAATAATTTTTTGATCCTATATCAAAAAAAGAATAATATCTTATTCTTCTCGGTTGATGAGCATGGAAATAAAATACAATACCGGTCATAAATATTTTTTAAAGATATAAAATATAAAATTTAATATGATTGAAGTTGATAATGAAAAAGAAGCATTTATCACTATTGATGGACAAAAATTATATGGTCTTCAAGATCTATTAATTTGGTTATATAATGCAGATCAGGACAAATTTAATTATCATAAAGATCATTTTCTAGAATGGATAAAAAATGCATTAAAAGAGGAAGTTTTATATGAAAAGATAAAGGAAGCAAAAGATAAGGATGAATATATAAAAATTATAGGAAATTTCTTAAAAGCTCACGAAATATATGTAAAGAAAAAGCTTTCAAAAGAAGAGGCTGAAGTAAAATTTTCAAAATTATTAGGATTATGATAATATCTTTTCTATCATTAAAGGGAGGAGTTGGAAAAACCACATTGGCAAATAATCTTGCAGCATATTTAAAGAAGGAATATAATTATAAAGTATTAATAATAGATACAAACGGAATATATTCTTCAAATTTAATATTTTTAAATAATGAAAAATTATTTGGAAATAAAGTATATCAAGGAATAAAGGTATTGCCATATTTTCATTTAAAAATTATAGATAATTTAGATTTTAGTATTAATGATTTAAATTATTTGAAAAGATATTATGATGTAATTATCTTTGATGTACTTCCAAACATAAATTATATACTAAGTATTGAAAAAATATCAGACATAAATTTCTTAGTAATAAATCCTGATTTCTATTCTTTATATGTAAATAAAAAATTATATGATCTTTTAGATAAAAATAAGGTTAAGATAATATTAAATAAATATGATAAGAGTATTGAAATAGACTTTATAGAAGATGTATTTAAGAAAGAAATATATACAGTTATTCCAATAATTAAAGACTTTATTAATTATCAATTTCAATATCAACCCATTGCATTTTATAATGAAAGATCAAAAGCATTAAAATATATAGATGAGCTGGCATATTGTATAACTGGTAATAAAAGGAAGAGGAGTATATTTGATATTATATTTAGATGATATTGTTTGAACAATCTTGGGAAGTATGCAATAAAGTCGGGGGAATATATACTGTATTGTATACTAAGGCAAAGTATATAAAAGAAAAGTATAATGATAAATATTTTTTGATAGGTCCATATAAAAATAGTTCGGAATTTATTGAATTAGATCCTCCAAGTTATATAAAAGAAATAAATTATCAATTAGATGGGATTAAAGTACACTATGGATATTGGAATATTGAATCAAAACCAAACGTATTCTTAATAGAATTTGATGAATTTTTCAATAAGGAAAGAAATTTATGGAAATATAAATATTGGGAGTGGTATAAAATAGATTCTTTAAATTCGGACTTTACTTTTGATGAACCACTTTTATGGTCTGTTGCTGTTGGTATATTTTTAGAAAAGTTAGATAAATATTTTAATGAGAAAAAAATATTACATGCGCATGAATGGTTGTCTGGAGGTACAATATTATATATAAAGAAAAATAATTTAAATTATAAGACAATATTAACGATTCATGGAACAGTAATTGGAAGAACTTTATCTGAAAAAAATGTAAATATGGAGAAAGCATTGGATATTATAGATCCAGATAAAGATTCTTATAGATTAGGAATAAATTCAAAGTATCAATTGGAAAAGCAAGCAATATTAAATTCTGATATATTTACAGTGGTATCTGATAATTTGGGAGAGGAAGCATATAAAATATATAAGAGAAAACCAGATTATATAACGTATAATTATATAAATGTAAAGGAAAAAGATTTATTTAATTATTATAAAATTTCAAAGAAATGGATGGATGAATTTTTGACCTGGTATTTTTACCCATATTATGATCTACCAGAAAAATATTTATTGATATATACAATTGGTAGATATGAGCCATATAATAAGGGTCTAGATCTATTTATTGATTTATTAAAATATTTAGATGAAAATAAATTAAATACTATTACATTCATTTTTGTTCCTTACAATATTAAAGGACAAAATAATGATATAATTAGATCTTATAAAGAGTATATTAAATTGAAGGAAAATATAGAAGAAAATATACATTTAATCATTAGATCTTTATATAATGGAAGAAATATATTAGATAAATTAGACAGAATAAAGAATAAGAATCCACCAATATGTACTCATGATGTGGAAAATAATATTATAATTGAGAAATTAAGAGAAAATAATTTAAACAATGATAAAAATAACTATGTAAAAGTTATATATGTTCCAGTTTATCTTGGAAATGATGTATTATTTAGTTTGGATCTGGAATATATATTACCAGTATTTGATTTTGGCATATTTTTATCAAGGTATGAACCTTACGGGTATACACCTTTAGAAGCATTGAATAATTTTGTTCCGATTGTTTTATCCAATAAAACGGGATTTTATAGAAATTTAATAAGTAAAAATATAAATCATGAATATATAATTAGTGTAGATCCAAATAATTTGGATAAAGAATTTATATATAATAAATTTTTACAATATTATAATTTAGATTTATATGATAAAATGGAAATAAAAAAGCAAATGTATGATATATCTAAGAAATTTGATTGGAAAAATAATATAAACGAATATGTAAATATTTATGACTCTATGTAATAATTTAAAAGTAATAAAAATTAATTTTGATATATGGCATCATTTGCAGATTTTATAATAAACCTAGTAAATATATTGGGAATAAACTTAATATTTGTTTTTCTATTCTATTTTGGAGTATTGTATTTTTTAATAAAATTTTTGCTAGATAGTATTGTAGGAAAAGATGAAAAAGGAGGAAAAAAAGATATAAATAATATATTAGCGTTTATTATATCAACTTCTGCATCATTTTTATTAACAACATTTACTGGTTTTGTTTTATATACACAATATTTTGTAGCTTTTATAGTTTCAAAGATTCTAGTATTATTTTTCTTTATACTTATAACAGCTTTCTTAACAAATGGTAAAATATTCGAATTAATGGAAAAAGGAATGTTTTCTGGTGAAGGAAAACGAGGTAGTGCCAGACTTATACCACCAATAATGCTAATAATATTTATTATTGTATTTGCTTTATTATCAATGTATTATGCATATCAAGATTATTTTTTATCAATAACCTTTGGTACATCTCCACAAGCACAAATTTATACAATAACTTTTAATCCTTATATATTATTTGCAATGATGTTCTTTATTTTAATAGGAATATTTTTGATATTCTCTAGTACTGGTTTTAGTTCTGAAGGTGGAAAAGGATCTGAAAAACAGGAAGCAAAAGGTGGGGATAAAGGAAAATCACAATAATTATTTTTTTATTTCTTCAACTATGCAATCATCTCCACATAATTTTCCTATATCTGAATAAAATTCTGATAACAATCCAATTGGGATTTCTAATATTGCTTCATAAGTTTCATCCCAGCTCTCTTTTATAATTTTATATTTATTTTTTATTATTCCTATTATTTTAAATCTATTTGGATATACTATAAGTTTTATATTTTTATATTCTACTTTTAATGGATATTTTTTTCTTATTTCTTTTAAAACTTCTTCAGCTTGCTTTTCTACTGGTTTATTTATATCTACATTATATTTTATCATTTCAAATAGTTCTTTAGCTCTTTCATATGTTAATGGCATGTTATTTTTACTATCATATGCTATTTTTCTTATATATTCAATAATTTGTTTTTTCTTTTCTTCAATTAATTCTCTCTTATATTCTGTTGGTAATGGAATTTCAGAATTTTCTAATATTTCTTTAGCAATTTCAAGAATATCTGTAGTTCCGAAAGCTTTCTTTAAAGATTCGCTTGATGCCCTTTCTCCCTTTTTAGAATCTTTAAAAATTTCTTCTACAGCTAATACTTCTCTTATATCTTTTATTTTTCCTTCTTTATATTCAAAAGCCTTTCTTAAATATACAATTATCTCAAAATTATAACCTTCTTTCTTATATTTTATACTTATTTCTGTATCTTTATTCTTCATATAGTTCTTTTACTTTATGATTTTCAAGTGTTCTAACTTTTTCACCTCTCTTCACATAGGACAATATTAATCTCTCATATGCAAAATTATTTCCCAAATATTCTTTTAATACATCTATTCCAAATTTAATTGCTTCATTTAAATCCATTTCTTTATATCTTTCTTCTAATATTGGTGTAATCTTATCTTCACCCTCTCCAATTACAACAGCTTTATATCTATAGAATATTCCAGAAGGATCTAATGAAAACAATTTTGGTTCACCATCTTTATCTATCCCACCAATTATTAATGATACGGCAAAAGGTCTTATACCACCGAATCTTGTATAAGATTGCATTATATCACTTATTTCCCTTACTAATAATTCTATATCTATTTGTTTTCCATATTGTAGTTTATGTTGTTGAGCAATTTCTCTTGCATAATCTATTAGTACTCTACCATCTGGTATGAATCCAGAAAATGTTCCAATTATGTGATCATCAATTTCCATAATTTTTTCAATAGAATCTGTTATAATTAGTTTGCTTGGAATTTTTTTATCTGCAATTATTAATATACCATCTGTTGCACATATTCCAATTGCTGTTGATCCAGCCTTTGCAGCTTGTTTTGCATATTCTACTAATATCAATTTTCCTTCTGGTGAAAATATTGTCCACCCCCTATCCATTGGTCCAAAATGCCCAATATCAGTTTCCATAAAGATAAGGTTTAAGATATATTTAAAAAAGATTTTGCACCTTTTAATGTTTTAAATATTTTAAAATTTTTTATATTTTGTAAATATAATAAAAAAATTATTTTGTACAAATGTTTTTTGTTCAGAGATATAATTATTTTTTTATTTATTTCTATTTTATTTAAGTGTAAATCATAATAATTTATATATCCAAAATATTTAATAAAATCATTTTTTAATTTATTTTCATCAAAAAAATCTATCAAAATATATCTATTTTTGACTTTTAGCGCCTTTGGTAGTATTACCATTCTTCAACACTATTCATTTTTGCTTCAATATCTTTAAGATTCAATTTTTCTAACATCTCTTTATATCTATTTCTTATTGTAACTTCAGTTATTCCAGCAACTTCTGCTATATCCTTTTGTGTCTTTTGTATTCCATGCTTTACACATGCTAAATATATTGCAGCTGCGGCAACCCCTGCTGGACCTCTACCTGCAGTTATATCAGATTCTTTTGCTTTATTAACTATTTCTATTGCTGTAGATACGACTTCTGGTGGTAAGTTTAATAATGATGAAAATCTATGTACATATTCTGTAACATCTATTGGTTGTATTTTTATCTTTAATGCTTGTAATAAGTGTTTGTATGTTCTTCCTAATTCCTTTTTATGTATGTTTGATGCTTTAACTATTTCATCTATTGTTCTTGCAACATCATGCAATCTACATGCTATATATGTACAAGCAGCAATAACTGTTTCTACAGATCTTCCCCTAATTAATCCTCTTTCAACAGCATCTAAATATAATTTTAATGCCGTTTCTTCTACTTGTTTTGGCAATTGTAAGAATGAAGAAATTCTTCTTAACTCTTGTTGTGCTAATTTTAAATTTCTTTCATAAGAACTTGTGGATCTCTGTTGCCATTTTTTCAGTTTTCTGGATAATGAGACATCTTCATCTTCTGATTCTGCCTTTCCAATTTCTGTTGATATCATACTTGGTATATTGGTATATCTCATTGCACTACCAGTTCTTGATAATTTTTCTGCATCTTCTGAATTTATTGTCCTGTATTCTTTTCCTAGATATGGAACTTCCTCAATTACATAGCCACATTTTGCACATACTAACTCTGCTGTCTTTTCATTGTATATAAATTCTGTACTTCCACATGCTGGACATTTCAATTCTGGGTTTTTTATAAGCTTCTGGACCATAATAAATTTTTAAATATTATGTTTATAAAGTTAACCTTTTAAGCATTATCAATTTTTTACTATTGATCAATGAATATAATCCTTAATAATTTTTATATCATTTTGTTAGGACATCAAATTGCTTTCTTATCCATATTATAGAAAATATAGCTAGAGAAAATATTATTACTTCTATTGGAGTAAATATTATTGAAAATATTGGTAATAGGGCAATAGTTACAATAGATGCAATATAAAATGGTGTATTTGATAATATTAATACATCTCCAATAAATTTATTGGAATATACATATCCCCTTCTGATTGATAAGTATGGAGATAATAATATTCCTATTGGTATTATTGATGTGTATGTAAAGAAGAATAAGAAATTAAAGAAATAGTAAACAAAACCATATAATAGTGTTGAATAATATGATATATATTTTATTGATGAATATATTATCCACAATAATATTATAGAAATTAGAAATATCCTTAATAATTCATCATTTCTTACTTCTATATTTTTACTTCTTCCAAGTCTTTTATATTCTATTATTATTGGTTTCATGGAAAATACCACTGGAACAAATAATCCAAGTGTAAGTATTGATATTATAATTGTAATTATATAACTTAGATTATGTCTCTTTATATATGTGAAATTTAGTTTTTCACTCTTTGAACTCTTTATTTTCAGTTGTTTTATATAATTATAAAAGAACAATATTACAAAAATAGATATCATGACGTATAAAAATAAGTTATGTCTAAATATAAAAAACAAAATTATTTCCAAAATAATTAATAGATAATAAAAAAATGTATAAGATTCTTTTTTATAAAATGATATTTTTAATTCTGCAATTACATTATCTAGATAAATATATAAACCATAAAAGGATGAAACTAAATTAAATACAAATAAAAATATAAAATATGAAATTATTGTATAAATTGTTGAGAAAAATAAATTACTTAATCCAATAAATAAATTATCCCAATGATTAAAAGATAGAAAAAAACCTACAATTATTAAATAATATATTATTCTTCTATCTATTTTTATATATTCAAACATATTTCATCTTTTTATTTTTTAACTTTATAAAATATATTATGTCTGAAAATAGAATAATTTCTATAAAGGACCTGTATAATATATTCAAATTTAAAACCACGGAAGAAATAAGTGTACCTGAAAAAATATCAGAGCAAATTATTGGACAAGATAAAGCATTGGACATAATTAGAAAAGCTGCTAAACAGAGAAGGCATGTTTTATTGATAGGAGATCCAGGTACTGGTAAATCTATGTTAGCACAGGCATTAGCAGAAATATTATCAGAAGATAAAGAACAAGTTAAAAATCTAGAAGATATACTCGTATTTCCAAATCCAAATGATGAATATCAACCAATAATAAAAACAGTTCCAATGGGGACTGGTAAAAAGATTGTAGAAGAAATGAGAAAGAGAGTATTAGAGCAAACAAAGATGTTTAGATATTTTTATATTTTATTATTACTTATATCAGCATTTACTCCAATGTACTTTTACTATGCAGGAAATTATATAATGGCCGGTGCAACATTTATTGGATTTATGATTTTAATGGCAAGTTTGTCTTTTTCTTTTCAAGTAGTGCAAAGGCAAATAATGAAAAATATACCAAAATTATTAGTAGATAATTCAAATAGAACTTCTGTACCATTTGTAGATGCAACAGGTGCATTTGAAGGTATGTTATTTGGGGATGTATTACATGATCCATTCCAATCTGGAGGTCTTGAAACCCCACCACATCAAAGAGTAATTGCAGGTGCAATACATAAGGCAAATAAAGGTGTATTGTTTATAGATGAGGTTGGAACATTAAGACCAGAGGTTCAGATAGAATTATTATCTGTTTTACAAGAAAAGAAATATCCAATATTTGGAAGATCTGAGAGATCTGCTGGTGCTATGGTAAGAACTACACCAGCCCCTGCTGATTTTGTATTAGTGGCAGCTGGAAATTTAGAAACATTGGAAAAATTACATCCGGCATTTAGATCAAGAATAAGAGGATATGGATATGAAGTATTTATGAATTCTGAAATATTATTTACTGAAGAAAGTGCAAATAAATTTGCCCAATTTGTTGCACAAGAAGTTAAAAAGACAGGTAATATACCACATTTTACAAAGGAAGCTGTAATAGAAGTTATTAGGGAAGCACAAAGAAGATCTGGAAGAAAAAGTTATTTAACATTGAGATTAAGAGATTTGGGTGGATTGGTAAGATTGGCAGGAGATATTGCGAAGGCAAAAGGAAAAAAATATGTAGAATCTGAAGATGTTATAGAAGCAAGAGAAAAAGCATTAACAATTGAAGAACAATTATCTAAATACTATATTGAAAAAAAGAAAGAATATCAAATAATAAAAACTGAGGGATATGAAATTGGAAGGGTAAATGGTTTAGCGGTAATTGGATCAAGATTATATTATTCAGGATTGGTATTACCTGTCGAAGCAGAAGTTGTACCTGGAGAAGGTAGTAAGGAAATTATTGCAACAGGAAATTTGGGAAAAATTGCAAAGGAAGCAATAGTAAATGTATCTGCAGTAATAAAAAAGAAATTTGGAGAAGATTTGAAGAAATATAGAGTTCATGTTCAATTTTTGCAAACATATGAAGGTGTAGAAGGAGATTCAGCTTCAATAACTGTTGCAACTGCAATAATATCTGCATTAAAAAATTGGCCGGTAAGACAAGATTTGGCAATGACAGGTTCTTTATCAATAAGGGGGGAAGTATTACCTGTTGGTGGTATAATAGCAAAAATAGAAGCAGCTATAGAATCTAAATTAAAAGAAGTTATAGTACCTGAAGGTAATTATAATGATATACCAGAAGATCTATTTGATAAAATAAGGATAACACCTGTAAAAACAATAGATGAAGTTATAGAAATTGCAACTGGTAGAAATATTTAAAAGTTTTTTTATAAATGAATCTTTATGAAAAAGATATATTTGCTATCATTTCTCTTGTTTTCATTATATTCAATATTTTCTCAAGGGTATAATATATGGCATTCAGAATATTTATATAAACCAACAGCATTTTTAAGTATAAATTTATTAAATAATAATTTATCTGTAGGTCAAACATTATATTATAATGTATATATAAATTATAGAGATATTTATTATATACCAAATGCATCATTAGTAATACAAATAATACAAAAAACCGATAATAATGGTATCTACCCATTCCAATTTACATCAAATAATCAAGTATATGAATATGTTATAAAAAACATATATTTACAACCAGGAGAATCTTTAAATATACAATTAAATTATACAATTCCGGATAATCTACCTTCCGGATATTATTATGTTGTTGCATATTTGTACACACCTTTAAGCGAAATAGATGGTTTACCATTTATATATTATCCAGGAGTATATAAAGAATTTTATGTAAATAATCCAAATAATGTTCCGGAAATTTATATTATAAAAGATCATACATATTTAAGTTCTTCTGCAATATATACATGGGGTAGTTTATTATCATCATCAGGATATTATTATTCTTCATTAAGTGGACCTACTGGTTATGGTGTTTCAAATTATATTAATTTAACAGTTGGTATATATTCAAGTATAGATACTAATGCTACTTTGAATATTTTAATATCCCCATGGGATGATATTCTATATGATCCAATATATAATTATACTGAGGATATACAATTAAAGGAAGGATATAATACAATAAATATTCCATATATAAATGTTGCAATATTGAATCCAAATGCATATTCATTAAAAATAAGTTTACTATATAATAATCAAACAAAATCTATATATAGATTAAGATTTATTGTTCTAGGTCCAACAACAAGATTGGGAGGTGTATATTTACAGGGTAACGGAAATTTAACATTTATAGTAGCCCCATCTCCAGATCATTATACATATCCAGTTACTCCAAATGTAGTGGCAGAAGTATATTCAAATATACTTGGATTTAAAGAGAATATACAATTGGGAAATATAAGTTGGAATAATACTAAATTTACTTATGTAAATCTAAAGTTACCATTAAATTCTACCAGCTTTGATTTATGTATAAACTTATATTCTAATAATAATTTCTTGAATAATAATTTAAATTATGGTTATTGTACATATTATTTCATAAATAAATCAAATACTTATGGAATTCCATTAGATAATTTAATTTATGTAAACTATACAAATAATTACTTCTACATATGTTCAAATATTTCTGGAATATTAAATATAGGATACAATTCTGAATCAAACATAATATATACTACAAGTATAAATAATAATTGTTTAAATTATACATTGGATAATGGGGTTTACTATATTTCTTTCTATTCATCTCAATATTCAAATCAATGGGTAATAGATAATACAGTAATGCAAATTCCATATAATAAAAGTATAAACCAAACCCAACCAATAAATAATGTACAAAACAATTATAATTATCCAAACTATTATTTAATAATATTAATAATTTTTGCTGTAATAATATTATTTATGATATTGAGAAGAAAAAAATTATTTATCTTTGCATTAGTTTTATTACCACTATTATTTAATGTAAATTCTCAGGAACTATATTTAAGTACAAGCCAAATATGTACACCATCAGATTCATTAAATATAACAACAAGAGGATTTAATGGATCTGTAACAGTTTCTTATAAGTTTTATAATTCATCTAATGTTTCACAAATTTTCGCAAGTGGTAATTATAGTTATTCAGGAAGTAATATATCTATTTATAATTATACAGTATACTTTAATAATTTACCATTAAATTTACCAAATAATATAAATTCTGCAATAATAAATTATAATATAACTGTTAAAAATTGTACATCATCCAATTGTAGCCAATATTATTATAATGGATCAATATATTTAAATTATCCATATTATTTTGAATATTATGCAAACCCCATATATCAAGGATCAAATGATGCTGGACGAATAATTCCAGGTTGTCCTTCTTCAAGTAGGTTATTAAATAGTACATACTTTAACTTTACATTAATTTTTCCAAATGGAACGAGTGTAGTTACTAGAACAAATTGTCCTGGATCGGGAGATTCATACTGGGGTCAAAATTTATGTGATTTATATTTAAGTGATTATACTAACGATGCTGGAAATTATACATATTATGGAAGATATTATTATAACAATATATCATTTAATCAATCATTTATTAATAATCCATTACAAGTATTAGTAGCCAATTCTGGAGAATTTACTACTCAATCATGTTCTCATGCATGGACAATAACCAGTGTTAGTTCAAATCCTATGTCTATATACTTTTCATATTATGGACCATATTCAGGATCATATTATACATATTATAATGGAATATATGTTTTAGCGCAGAATACTTCTGTAGGATTTAATGTAAGTAGTGGATATAACATTTTGTGTAGTGATGGTGTTACAAGAAATAATATACCTTCTGTTGTTGCTTGGTTATATAGTTCAAATCAATATTATAATCCAAGTTCTTTCCAATATGTACAAGGTATATCGAATCTTCCATTTAATTTCACACAATACGGTATAAGTAGAAATATTGTTTATAATATATATCCAAATAAAGGATTATTAATATCAAAAAATTTCCCATCTGGAGATTCTTACTTTACTTTGTATAATTTTAGTAATAATGCTGGTTATTATGTAATATATAGAGATTATATAAAAACAATATGTGATAATCCGGTGAATTATATATGTGATGCAAATGGAAATTTGTGTAATATTAGTTATATAACTGGACAGGCACAAGGATGGTTACCAATATCTCCAGAACCCGGATATTATTTATTAGTAATAAATCCAAATGCTACTGTATACTTACAAAATGTAACGTATTATCCATATATTTACAATGTAGATCCAGGTGTTGCAATTTATATCGGTAATATATCTAACGTTGGAATTGGAAATCTTACAATAATTGTAAACCAAACACTTCCAGCTAAATCAATGAGCTTCTTATTACAACAGCAACAAAATTCACCACTATATATTTATTTCCCAACAAATTTATGTCCACATTATGACTGTAGAATAAATTATAGTGTAACATATCAAAATGCGTATGGATTGACAGTTTATCCTTCAGTAACATATTACGGATATGTAGATATCAAATGGAATACATTAAATATATATACTAATCCATCATTAACGCAGATAACATATGGAAAACCATCAAACATAACATTGGCAATACAAAATACAGGACCAGTACCTGCTAAAAACATATCCGTACAAAATGTATATTATAATCCAAATTGTATACAGGTATTAAATACTGGTGGTCAGATAGATTCATTAGATACGAATAGCATAGGTTATTTAAATGTAGAAATTAATATAACAAATCTATATTGTTCTTCACAGGATTATAATATAACGTTTACAATTTATGGATGGAATACCTACATATATAATTATTCAATAATATTACCAGTAAGTTATATAATTTCTCCACCAAACGGAGCACAATTACAATCATTAACAACATTCAATATAGTAGATAAGAATGCACAAGAATGTTATATAATATTTAATGGAGCTCAATTCTCTAGAAATTGTGATTCAAATTTTGTATATCAACAATATATGTGTGCAGGATCATTATGTAATACGCAAATTCAATCAGTAAATAATTATGCAAAGTTCTTTGGAAATTATATGTACTATAATTATTTAATGAATCAAACATCAATAATAGGAATAGCAGTTCCAACAAATGTAATAGGTTTATATGTAGGACAAGAATATGAATATATAATCTTGATAAAGAATTTAGTACCAACAAATATTCAATGTTCTCTGACACCAATTCCATCAACCACAAATAATAATGCAATTGTTACTAACTATAGTGTAAATGGTGTAAATAATAATGTGTTTACTATAAGTCCTTACGGATCTTCAGAATTAAACATAAGAATCTTGGGAGCTTCTAGTGGTGTAAGTAATTTAATATATGGCATATCATGTAATTCTACATATGGGTCTTCAACATTTAGTACTCAAGTTCCAATATACATATTGGGACCAAATAATGTAATAGCCAATTATACGCAACCTTCTCAAATAGTAGTATCTGAAGGAGTATCTTTAACAGATTTAATTGGAATTGGAAGTTTAATATTGGGATTATTTGTTTTGCTTAGTATAATCTAATTTTTTTAACTTCTTTCTTATTTCTAATATTGCATCATGAATTGCAGCACCAAGAAACAAAGATGTTAATATATGTAATTCATATAAATATGTTAACATTCCGATTATTGATAAATATACATGGTGAACTTTTGCCCTATATTTTTTCGTCCGTGTTTTAATTTCAATAAATAATTCTGGCGAAAATTTTTTAATTATATAATCTGCTGAGAAATATCCCGCCAAGAATGATAAACTATAAGTTATTGCAATAATATCGCCCATTTTATAATAATGTCATTCATTATTTTAAAAAATTATATCATATAAATTAATTACATGGATCTAAAAATAATAAGTAGGGAAAATAATCAATTATTGAATAGAGAAGAAATTATTGTTTTGATAGATCATAAAAATGAACCAACACCAAAGAGGGATGATATAAGGGAAAAAATTTCAGCAATGATTGGAAAAAATAAAAACTTAATTGTGGTAGAAAAAATATTGACAGAATTTGGAAAACAAAGATCAAAAGCATTTGTAAATGTATATCAAAATGAGGAGGATATGAAAAAATTAGAGCCAAAACATATATTAAAAAGGAATAAGATTATACAATGAGCAAAGAGAAAGATTTGAGAATATTAAAATTATACAAGGTTGAAGAAAATAAGGTAATTAGGTTAAAAAAAGTTTGCCCAAAATGTGGAAGATTTATGGCAGAACATAAAGATAGATATCATTGTGGATATTGTGGATATACAGAATTTAAGCAAAAAATAGAAAAAAGATATATAAAGGAAATTGGAATACAAATATAGTATAAAATATTTTGGTCCTATTAGATCTTTTATTGGTTTAATGTTTCAATTGCCAAAAAAAGATACTATATATATTTTAGATCTAAAAAAAGATGTTGAAGGAGGGTTTGTTCACACATTCTTTTGTTTAAAACCATTGGACATTTATCTATATAACTCAAATTTCGAATTAGTTCAATATTATAAAAAATTAAAGCCATTTAGAATTATAGTTCCAAAGAAAAAATTTAGATATATAATTGAAGGTTTGGATATAAATGATGATATGTTAAACTATTCAATAGAATATTTAAAATCTCTGTAAATTATTAGTTAATATTTCTATCTCTATAAACAATCTATCTATTAAACTTTTTACTTCTTTTATTCCATTATTTATCTGTCCAAGAATTTCTATTTTTATACTTGGTGTTATGTAAGGGTTTTTACTTATTTCTTTATAATATAGAGTTATATAATCCTTTATACTTTCCAAAACACCTATTAATAACTTCATTGAATTTATTAAATTATTAATTTCTTGCATTTGATAATTATATAAATAGTAAGGGTTCTCATTAAAATTTTTTTCATATGCATTTAAACTTTCTAATTGCAAAATATTGCTATTTATTTGTGATAGTAAATTCTTGATTTGGGCTAATAATTGATTTTCTAAATCTTGAATATTATCCATAATTAATTAATATTTTAACTATCTTATATTTTTTCAGGGAGGAGGTGTATTCATCATTTATTCAGTCGCGCGCAACATCATCATATAAATTTTAATATTCCCTCCTTTTTATCTTTATTTAATATTTCTTTTATTGTTTTAAAATCTTGATCAAAATATTCTCTCCATTCTTTATGATATAATGTAGATGCTGGGTGTAATGTTGGTATTATTGTGATATTTTTTCCCCATTTATTTACTTTGAATATTTTTCCCCTTAATTTTGTTATTGAAGAAAATTTTAATTTGAAATAATTGAAAATCCATTTTGTTGAATAATGACCTAAAGTTACTATTATTTCCGGCTGAATTATTTCTAATTGTTTTTCTAACCAAAAAGAACATGCTTTTATTTCTTCTTCTTTCGGTTCTCTATTTTCCGGAGGTCTACATTTAACAACATTGGTTATATATACATCACTTCTATCCATGTTTAATATATTTTTTATATTTTCATTCAATACTTGTCCAGCTTTTCCAACAAATGGTTTTCCCTGTTTATCTTCTTCCCTACCAGGTGCTTCTCCTATAAATAATATCCTAGAATTTGGATTACCGTCTCCAGGAACATAATTTGTTTTATATTTATATAAAGGACATCTGGTACATTCTGATATTTGATTATTTAGTTCATCAATCATCTTTCTTTTATCCATTAAAAATATAAGTATGATAATTATTTTAGTTTAATGTTTGCACATGCTCAAGGTGAATATAATGAATCAAAATGGATAATTATTGGAATTCCATCAGAAATTGGTAGTTTATCACATGTAAAAAATTATATTGAAGGGCCTGAATCCATTAGAGATGCATCTTACAGAATATTTTCTCCAATATTTGGGGAAATAAATATGGAAGATATATATGACTATGGAGATATAGATTTGGAAGATATAAAGGATCTGGATAAATTATATGAAAAAATATATAAAGAAATTAAAAAAATATATAGGAAAGATAAAAAGTACATATTTTTAGGAGGAGATCATTCAATAACATATCCAATATTAAAAGTTATTAAAGAAAACTGGGGGGATTTTTACTTATTGTATTTTGATGCCCATCCAGATATTCACCCCGACCCATATCCAAATTATCAAAGTTTTATTTATCATTTAATAAAGGAAAATTATATTGAACCTGAAAAAATTATTTATGTTGGTATATCTAATTTATCGTTCGAAGAAAAAAATATAATAAAGGAGTGGGTGATAAGATATTATAATCCTTTGGATGTTTGGGATAATATAAAAGAAATTTCAAAGGAGATATCAAATATATTAGAAAATAAAAATTTATATATTTCAGTTGATATAGATGTATTTGATACAGGATGTGGACATTGGTTAGAAGGTATTGGAATCAGACCATATCATTATTTTAAGATTATAAAAGAATTAAGAAATATAAATTTAATTGGTTTTGATTTAGTAGAATTATTTTCAAACGAAGTATGTGATAATTTGGCTGCAAAAATTGTCATTGAATCGATAGCAATCTTTAATAAATCTATGCAATCATGAAATGTGTTTGATTAATTCTTTTTACATATACTGTTACAAGTTGATAAAATGTAATATTATTTACTGAATAACATGGTATGTAATTACATATAATATTTCCATTTGTATTTTCTGTACATGTTATATTTCCATATAAATTTGTTGGAAATAAAAATACAAAAGTTTGATTTGAAGTATTTTTATTACTCAAACAAAAACTATATAAGAAATAATAAAAGTCTGAATAATAATTTTTACATATGGTAAATTTGATATAATCTAAAGAATAATATACTGAAATTGGATACGTATATGTATTACAATTTCCATTGAAATTTATAATTCCAAAACTATAATTACCAATTTCTGCTCTAAATGTATAGGGAAATATTGTACAATTTGGAAGCATATTATAATATGTTTGATTGAATTGCCTTATTTTTTCCATTGTTGTGAAGTATATTGGATAATTTGGATATCCTATACAATTTGGAGAAAATAGGTTGTATATTATTTCTTGTTGATATGAAAAAGAAGTTTGTTCTTTATAATTTGTTAAATTAATGCTAGAAAATATCGCTAATAAAAGTATCATACCTAATAAAAATAATACAGTTAATATTGTTATAAATACTATGGAAAATTGTCCTTTCATCTTTTATATTAGAGATAATCTTTTATACATTCCTCTGGAAATGGTATTGTTTCTGGGCATGTTGGGTTGTTAGGACATTGTCCAGGTAAACATACTGGACATTCTTCTCCACCAATTATACACATATAGCATTCAACTGGGATTGAATAATAATATGGGAATGTAAATATTATTTTTGAATCTTCTCTACTTATGCTTACATCACCACATCCATCTATTGCGGAACATGAATATTTTTGATCTTGTAATGTACAACTTTTCGATATTGCTTCTTTATTTGTTTCGTTGTATATTCCCGTACAACTATATATACAATTTAGATAATATTTGTTTGTTACATTTTCATAAAAAACTATTGAAGTAATAGTTATGGATTGTGGATATGTATTCCCATTATAATATACATTATATCTATTATCAGAACATTTTAATATTACTCTACAAGCAATTTCTCTAGGATATAAACATATTTCACATAATGGAATATCCACACACTTATGTGGGATTATTGTTTCGTTACATTGAATATACGGATTATTTGAAAATTGTTCAAATCTCCTTGCACAATTATTGGTTGTAACATTATTAAATAATGTATTTACACAATCTTGAAAAGAACATTCGGGAAATTCTTCTAAAGAAAATTGGTATGCTAGATTATATAAATAAAATGCTGGATTGTTTGTTATATTTGATGTAGATGCATAGGGAATTATTGAACCAGAGGAAGGTCCAGTAATATTTATATATACTCCTTGAACATAAACAGGAAAGTTATAATTATATTTTCCGGAATATATATCATCACATGTTCCTAGAATACCAGCTCGATAATTATTTGAAAAATTGAAAGATATATTATATGGATGATAGTATCTATATGCAAACAAATATTGTTCCCCATAACTTATTAAGCTTGTAAATCCAGAAGTTAGCAAATTATTGTAATATTGAATCGCATTTTCACATGGTTGTGGTAATATACACTGAGGAGGAAAAGAAGCCCAGTTTTCTTTTCCCCAACCACTTGTTCCTGCTACATAAGATTTTGCATAACCCTCCTGTGTTAGTGCTGTTTGTAAATATCCTAAAAGGTAGTTTGATAAAGTTGATAAAGATGTAAATCTACCAAAAACAACATTCTGATTATAATTATATGTTAATGCATAAAAAGATAGAAGAATTATTAATATAGAAACTGTCAAAAATAGAACTACATAAATACTTTCTGTTTGATTTCTCATAATTTTAATTTAACATGAAGGTATATAAGTGTTAATATAATCATTGTTACTACCAATCCATGTATTATACCTAGTATTTTCATTATATTTGGTATAGATAATATACTTAATGGAGGACCTCCATATACTGCAAATTCTAGTAACTCTCCAATTACAACTTGTATTATAAGTAATATTCCAATTGTAATACCAATAGCTTTTTTAATTGGTTTTTTAACATTACTAAATAGTTTATAATGTATTCCCATGAAGAAAAATATCATAGCCATAAGATATCTTGTATGTAGAGCATAAGAAGTAAAATCTTTATATGATGTAAATAATGCGCCCAAAAATATTATCAAGACCATAGTAAATAGTAAGAAGTAATTTGTGAAATGATCATTTTTCATGCTCTTATAAATTAAGAAATAAATAATAAATTCAAATATGGATAAAAATATAAGAGCTTTATATACAGTAATCTGATATTTTACAATTAAACCCTCTGAAGCTAGATTACTATAAGATGATAACCCGTATATAGCTATAATAAGTTGTAATATTATAATAAAAAATATTAATAAAAATATGTACTTTTTATATTTATAAATTTCTGATAATTTTTTGAATATTTTTGTTCTTACTATAAGTATTTCATTGCCATTAGAATATACAATCAGAAATAGAAATATGGCAAATACAATAAACAAAGTTGAATATAATATTTTGAAAGTATAAATATTTGATAATGCAAAATTAATGATTGAACCAACTATAGGCCCTGTTGCTACTTCTAAATCTATGGTTATAACGTTGATTACCAATTCAAGGAAAAATAGTATTATAAATAAAACTAAAGAAAGCACATAAAATATTAAAGATTTTTTTGAAATATAAAAGTTATTTTCAAATAAATAATATCCTAGAGCAAATGCTATAAAGTAAAATATCCAATAATTTATTGAAAGACCAAGTGATAAACGTACTAATAAAGGCCAATCTTGATAATAGAGAGTTCCAAAAATTATAAATGGTATAAGTAAAAATACTGACTTATATATCAAAGAAGTATTCTTCGAATTTTTTAATATAAAAGATAATAAAAATAGATATATTGTACCAAAGATAATTATGTTAATATTAAATTTACTATCAAAAGTAAAAAATAAGAATATTAATAGATATAAAAGAAATAAAATTTTATCTTGTTTTTTTACCATACTGTTAATTTAGAAACAAGATATCCGCCTAGAAAAGGCATATCTACTGGCAAATATATGTAATATACATATATGTTTGTGTTTGGTGGTATTGGATATCCTAAACTTACACTATTTTGACTACTTTGGTAAATATAAGCGTTTAATTCTTCTTTGTTTCCTGTATCGGTAATACAATATGCTCTTGCCATTGCAACGCCATTTGATCCAGCATGTGGATCATAATATACTGCAGAAATTATAAACTGATTTGTATTTGGATCCCTATCATTTATTACCCATCTAGTAATATTAAATCTATAAAATCCTTGAGCATATGTATTAATACCACCCAAGTAAACTAAAGGACACTCCTTTCCAACAATAATTCCGTTTATATTTTGTATATCATTGTATACACCAGTTGGACATCTTATTGTTCTTCCATTTATTTTATATTCACACAAAGGATCTGCTGCTAAAAATACATAATCTGGTTGTCCATTTTTATTTAAATAAGAAATATATAGAGCTACTGTTTCATGCCATGGATAATCTATAAATACTTGTTGACAATTTGGTAGTATATTTACTATACCTCTATAAAAAGATCCTACAACTAATACCTGACCACCCCCACAAAGGGAATTACCTGTATATCTTGTACCAAATTCTTGTTGACATGCTGCATCTAAATATTCTCTTGGGATTATAAAATCTGCTAGTCTATTTATGTCAGTAGCAGTTTTATAAACAGGAGGACCTTGATAATAATAAGGTGTAGAGGTTAAATATTGATTATTAGTTGCTGGACAAGATCCTGTATATATGCATAAGAATCCAGAAAATAAATTTGGTAAGTTAGATACTGGATGAGCTGGCGTACCACCTACACCTAAAAAATTTGGAAATAAATGCCATTCACTATTGGGGCAATATACAGAAGCTTCAGTAAAATTATGATTTGGAAGTATTCTTGATAGAGGTTCACAATATCCTAATCGTATGGCTATTTCTTGTGATTGTTGTGGATAAAATGATTGTAAGCCCCATGCATTTGTTGATAATGTTTGATGAAAAGGTGCTGTTGCATTGACCCATCCAGCTCCATATATAGTTAGGCTTACTGGTATATCAATATTCTGTGTATAATTATTTGTAAAGAAATACGTATAATTCCATTCATACCATTGTTTGCCATTTTGATCTGGTGGAGGTCTCATTGAACATGGATCCCAATTATTTATATTGCCAGCTACTATGAACATCTGGACAATCCATCCAGTTATTGGTGGTACAAAATATATTGTAAGGTTCCATCTATTTCCATATATACTATTGAAATAATTTGTTATAGTCTGCGATATATTTGTACATATATTTTGATTTATGCAGTATGTATCGTTTCCAGAAGATGAAAAATAAGATAATAAAAATGCGTAGGATAAGTTAACTTTATTATCATTAACATATGATAATAAAACAATACTATTCTGGATTGTTAGTGTGTATTGATTTTCTACATTATATGTTTGCATTGTTCTTTGATTATAGTTACTTGATATTAAGGTATATAATAGAACTAATAATGATATTATTGAAATTATAATAACAAATGTTATAGTATTTATTTGGTTTCTCATTTTAGATAATATAATAGCATAAATAGGCCTATTATTACTATAATTATAACTATTGCTGCTGGCAAAATCAAATTAACGTTGTTGTTGTTATTAGTACTTACATTTGGTTGTGGATAAATTAATTGTTGGTTATTATTTGTTAAATTTACTTCAGTTTGATTTATACATTCAAATACGCCAGTACAAGATATATAAACAATATTTGGTGGTGGACATTTTTGTAGAAATTCTTGATATAATTGATTTAATGAATAATTGTATGGACATCTAAACCAGTTACCTTGGAAAGATAGATTTTCTGGACAATAACCACAGCCGTAAAAATTATGGTAGTATGATAATAGTTGCTGATAGGATTCATTACCTGCTAAGTAAGAAGGTGGTATATATGGGGGATCAAAACAAGGGTAAATTTGATTAGAACATGGTGGATAATACCAAGGCATATTTGGACAATTTAATAGACTATCACATAATGTTTGATTCTCCTCTGGTATAATTACATCTTGATATGCAGATGGAGGAATTAATAGATATGGACTAACTAATGTACCGTTTGGATATTTACAATAACTGCTATTTACATATATCAATCCATAACGAGTACAAAATGAATACTCTGGAGGTACATTATTTTCATAATATTGTAGAGCATCAAAATATGTATTATTTATAATACAATAGACACCTGTATCATTTGTATAATAAGTTCCTCCACCATATTCACAATAAACTGCTATTGGATTTTTCATAGAATATATACTATTCATAGAGTATATGTATATAATATATAAAAAAATTATAAAAATAATTATAATAAGTGCTAATAAATTTCTATTTTGCGAGAGTAACATTTTGTATTGCTACAATTGAAAACTTAGGAAATGATAGGCCGAAAGGCGACTGCTCAAATGGTATGTATATGTATCCATCTTGCATCCAATAAACCCCTCCACAAGGTGCTCCCATTGCAGTGCTGCAAGCTCGATAATTTGAATAATATTTATAGCACTCACTTTTACTACGAGTTATCATACGCATTCTACCATCTGAAGTAAAAGCTAAGCATCCTGTTACACGTCCCCAAGAATTTTGAATTATCCAACATTTTGGAGTTCCATATACTTCTTGACATAGTTGGGATTGTGTATCATATCCAACCAACAGCATAGCATGACCCGTATCACCTACAAAATATAAAGGATACATGTTTGGATTAGATCCGCCCTCTCCAGCCATATAGCCACTAACCGTCAATGGTCCATAACACAGTAAATATTGAATTATTTCCTGACTTGATAGAGACTTCCCTCTTTGAACTAATTCCATAACTTTGTGTGAATAATACATTGGTGAAGTAGGTCCATTATAATCAAAACCACATACATCATCAGGATAACTGATGGCATCGTCATTCGTACTACATCCTTTTAAAGTAGAACTATAATATCTTCGTCCAGGATCTGCTGGTATACCATATTGAGATGTATATAGTATACCGTAGTATGGCAAACCACCATTACAACCTATATTATGTTCACAATATTTTGGAGTATTTGGATATCTATAATTGCACTTTATTGCTATGTATGCGGCAGATAATGTTAATCCTTCATTAGGTTTATTATTTCTTATCATATAGATTGCAGCAATCCCGTTTGAAGATGCAAATGCCCAATAGTCTCCACAAACCCCTTGATCGCCTACTGGAGGTAAATAATTATTCCCATCTACATCACCCCAGAAAAATTTTGGTTGTCCAGTATATTTAACTAAACATCTACTATTTGGGTCAATAGTATTATTAGTTTGATTAGTTTGATTTGTATTATTGTTATTTGTTTGATTGGTATTATTTGTCTGATTAGTCTGATTATTTTGATTATTATTATTATTCTGATTTTGATTATTGTTATTATTTTGATTATTATCTGGATTTATAACTATAATAGTCCCGTTAGGCAAATATCGATTAAATATAAAAATTGTATCATTAAAATCTGCAGAAATAAAAATAGTATTATTTGTACTAACCAAATATATATAATTATTTGGATATAAAAAACTTACATTTTGACCATTATTGTATAAAATTACGGATTTATTTTGAAAATTAATCGTATAATTATTATTATTATATTGGATTATTAATTCGTTGTCTCTTGAATATAATATAATTCCACTTGGTATATCAACTTTTATATAATATGTACCTTGCATATTATTTATTGTATCCTGTAAATTTTGTAAATTATTGACAAAATTTTCAAATATGAATTTTTCTTGTTCCCTTTTAACATTTGTAGAATATTGATAATAAATTAAGAAAGATAATGATACGATTAATAATATTATTGCTACTGAAAGCAAATTTAACTGATTCTTTTTCATTATGATCTATTAATATCTAAAAAATTTTTTAAAATTTTTTTAACTTGGGTTTTCTATATAAATTGTTACATCTGTTGGAGATGTTTTTTTAACAAGCAATGGTATTTTTTGATTTGGACTCCCACGTGACAATTCATAGAATAATCCGGAAGTATAATATTGAATCATATTATTTGTTGTATTTATTATTACATTGCAAGGCACTGTATAATTATAATATTTGTCATATATGTAACAACTTAGTAAATTACCATTACTATATATATAATTTAGATATTTGTTTATTTCAATAGTAATATGAAATTCTGTTCCATTATTGGAATAGCACGCTCTTTCAACTGTTGTATATAAATTTTGACATGAAGATATATTTTTATATAATAATTGAGTCTCATTATTTATGCCTACAAATTTAAAATATAAATATAAAGATAAACCAAAAGCAACAATTGCTATAATTATCCAAAACCACTTTTCCATCTTTATCCTTGAATATTAATATAAACATAATTTCCTGCCGAATAAATTAATATATACTTTCCAGGATTTATATTATAATTACAATTTTGCATTACAACATTCGGATCTATGCTGTTTACTTTATTTATTAAATCTTGACATGTAAATGATGGTCCTTGATAATGAATCAAATAACATAAACCTTGGGCTTTTTTATAATAACATGATACTACATTCATTGCAACAGTTGTCATTGAATTTACATTTGTTTCTACTATAGTTTGTGTATTATTATATTTTGGCATTATGTTATCTACATATGAAGATACGTTCCCTCTTAATACAAATATTATTCCTATAATTGTTATGGTAACAATTATCCCGATAAATATTAAAAAAGTATAATTAATTGGAAGCTCTTGAATTCTCATTGCCATATTATAATATAACTATTGTTGTATATTATAAATATGCTGTTGTATGGATATATTCTTCCTTCACTATTATTTAAACGGAATATAATTTTATTTGGATTAAATTTAGTATAATTTTGTACATATTGTATTAATGTTGTCGAATTTAGGACAATATTCTTATTTATATAAACATCATAACATATATCAAATAATTTATTTGTATTTACATTATTATTGTAACAATTTAATATTAATCCTACTATACTTGAATAAATTGTATCAATACTCTCATTTGAATATATAACATTTATTGCAGAAGGATAATATTCTTTGCATGATGGGGAAAAACCGCCCTGTGATATTAATGTTTGACAATAATATGCTTGAGAATTACTAAAGAATTTTGTATATATAATGCTTAATATAACTACGGCGGATATTATTGCTATTATTATTATAAATATAGTATCTATTGCTATGTCGTTCTTCATATATAATGAATACTTCCGTTATAAATATATATAATTCTATAGCCAGAAGGTATTGTTATTCCATTTATTGTACAATTCTCACTAAGGAACACTTTAATATCAATTATTTCTCTAAAACTTTTATCGTATAAATTTTTTAATTGCTGACAATTAATAGTTTGTATATTCTCTCCACCCAAATTATTTTTTACATTATAAATATAATAAAAAGAAAATAGACTAGCAGCTACAATTAATATAAAGGTTATTATAATCCAATATATTGAATTTTGAAGTTTCATAATTTTATATCTGTTGGCAAATATGGGCCAAATATTGTATATACTACTAATATTCCTACTATTGAAAATATTACATAAAATATTGTTCCAAACAGAAGATTCCTACCTATATAATATGAAGTCATTGTACTATCAAAGCCATATTTTATTCCAGCACTCATATATGATGTTATTATTACATATTCTATAAAAAATATGCCTATTATTGCTACAAAAAATGTTGGTGGTATTAAATTATATAGATTAAATGTGGTTACAATAAAATTGAATAAACTAGATCCACCTCCCAGACCAAAAGATTGGCTTATCAATTGAAAGAAGTATGCAAGTGCAAAAAGCATTGAAACTATACCATTATTAAAAACTGTAACCATTGCAGAAATTAATGGTACTAGATTTCTTGATGTCATATCTATTAATCCAATTATTTCATTTAATATTTTTCTTACACTATATCTTATGTTGTTTACATTTTCTAAATTTGTTGATACGTTATATGCAATTTTTGATAAGGTTTCAGGACCCTTTGATGCAGAAGTAACCAAAAGTTGCATAGACTCTCTTACTAATTTTGATGGATATAAATTTAATGAACCAATTTTTGGATCAAATATAGATGTATTTAAATCATAACCCCTTCTTAAATTATATAATGTTGTTTTTAGGAAGTTTTCCATAACACCGGAAGATTTTATTATCTTATAATTATAATAGGTTTTTTCAATCACTATTTCAAATGGATAACCATCTTCTAATAGTGATGCAAATTCGTATACAACAATTGGAAACTCATTTTCTATTTCTTCAATTTCATATATTTTTTTAACTTTTTGGAAAGATGTCAAATAATAATAAGACCCAATACCTAAACCCAATCCCAGAGGTAATGTTAAAGTTAAAACAGAATATATTAATGCTCTATCTTGATAAACTATATTTAAATAATCACTTAAAAATCCTTGTGGGATAAGAGCAATTTTTATAGCTAAAGAAATTAAATGATAAATTCCTATAATTGCAATCGATCCCAATATTATTGAAATTATTATTGCCGGAACTTCTTTATTTCCTAATTTAAATTTTCCAGGTTTTGGTAAATCCTTTGCTAATGATAAATCTGGAACGGCAAATGCAAACGGATTTTTTGATAGAAAATTTTGAATTATTAAGAAGGTAATGACAGGTAGAATTATTATATACGAAAATGCTATGAAATAGAAACTTACAGTATTTAACAAAAACACAGATATTATTGGTAACATCATCAAACTGACTATAGGCATCATTACTAAGAAAGATATAATAACTGTTGCCGGTTCTTTCAGAGCATCTACATATGATTGGGATTTTTCTAAAGATTTCTTTAACACCCATCCTAATATTCTGTCTAATAATTTATTTATATCATCAATAGACGTTTTATATTTAATATTTACAATATGTGTCATTGCATATACAAAATCTGGACTTAAATAAAACCATCTTCTCTGATAATATTCCAGTGCTGATTCAATATCTTTAAACTTACTTGTTTCTAAATTATATAATAATGATTTAAAGTCTGTTGCAATATAACCTTTCATATAATATGCTACATATTTTATTCCATTTTCTAGATTAGGATTTCTTTTTAGATATAAAGATAAATATAATATTATCCATACAATTTCTGATGTTACCTGTATTCTAACAATTTGTGTATAGAATATTGGATAATATGCAAAATAGAATGATAATATTAGTAAAGATATTAATAAAGAAAAAGCTAATTGAAAGCTTACAAAACTTAAAATAAGATATATAATTATAGAAAATATTGTTATAGTTATTACAGAGGAAAATATGTTATCTGGATTAGTATTTAATCTATTTAACCATAAATGAAATGCATATTTTTTATATATAGAATTGGGGGCTTTTATTTTTATTAAATTAAAATTATTGTAAAAATACTCAAAAAAATTCATTACCTTTAACTTGTTGCGGCTGGTATGTTAATTAACTGGTTGTATGGTACTCTCATCAAGAATTGACATAGTGGCATACCGTTATCATTATTATTTATACCCAGTGCTGCACAATTTCCTGTTACTACTAATATTCCATTACTGACTATCAAGTTTAAATTACATCCATGTGCACTATTATAATATTTAAGAACTTTTAACAGTGCAACGAATACTTGGTTTGTAATCCATGTTGGTAATTGTGCGGAACACTGTGCTGGACCTGGATATAATATCTGGGATGGAGAAGAAATGTAAATCGTTGCTTGTCCAGTTTCTACATTAAATGATGTGGTAGAAGAATAATTTCCAAATACATAACTTGTTGCTTGTACTGGACTATAATATAATGTATCAATGTAATGGCGACATGTTAAATACATACATGCTAATGGTGTTATTTGATATCCCTGATATTGACATTGACTAGAAGGACCTCCGTATAATTGCAATACTACACTACATGGAACTGCATTTGAACAGATATAATACCCAGGACTTGCTTGTACAAGCCCATTTCCTATGTTTTCATACCTTGTACAGAATGTTACTGGATCTTGTTGACAATAGTTTAAACAATTAGCAACTGCTTGTTGTATTTGTGTGTTGGATATTTGGCTAATATTTGATGATTGTTGCTGAAATAGTCTAATTACAATAACCGCTACTACTAACATTATTATTATTACGAATATCAACTGTACAGCCATATCTATACCCCTTCTTTTCATAATTAAGGATAAATATTTTATTCTTTATAAATGTTTTTCAGTAATATATAATAAATTTCATATCTTTTTCATACCTTAATCTTTCTATTATTTTTTTATCAATATCAATAGCACTTTTATTTGAGTTTATCGCTAAGGTTCTATCATCAATATAATTACTTTTTCTTATAACAATACTTCTATCATTTGTTAATAATAAATTTCTTGAGCCATAAGCAATTATACTGTCTATTAAATCATCAACCTTAATTATAATCTTTATTTTTCCTTCATTTAATAAATGATCTTTAAGATCTTCCGGTAAATCCTTTACAGAATAGTTTGCATTTATACCAATTATACAATCTCCTCTCTCAGTTAGATAATTATCTTTAGTAATTTCTAAGGTGCTTTTATGTGTTGCTTTTATTAATTTATGCCCTTTAGCTTTTATTACTAATTTCATTTAAGTAATTTAGTATTTCTCTTGTAACATTTCTATTTAAATATTTATCAAATCCTTCATATTGAAATATATGATGCAAATCTATTAAATAATATTGACCCCTCTTTAACAATAGATCAAATGCAAATATTTGTAAGTCACATTTATCCATAATCTTATATCCAATATCTATTATCTCTTCATCTAATTTATATTCTCTTCCATACCCACCTTGACTGATATTTGCCTTAAAACTATTTTTATTAATTCTCTCCATTGCGCCAATTGGTTTTCCCACAAAAATTATTCTTATATCTTTCTCATAGGGTATGTATTTTTGAAATATTAAATGTTTTATGTTTATTTTCTTCTCTAATAAATATTTTTCTAAAAAGTTATATAGTTCTTTTTCATTATCTATCTTATGTACGAATTCTCCTCTATGAACAAACTGATGCTTTATTATCATTGGAAATCCTATTTTATTTATTACATATTCTATGTTATCTATTGAATATATTTTTATAAATTCTGGGATTTCTACATATTTATTAAGAATACTGTAAAATAGAGTTTTTGATATTATGGATTCTTTAACGTGTATGGTATTTATCACTTCTTTCCCATTTTGTTTAAGATATCTTGCTAGAAAGTGTATATCAGATAAAAAAGTTGATCCAAGGAAAAAGTAATATACGTCATAGTTTAATATTTTTTCATTATATGGAAATATGTTGTCCTTTTCTATATCAATAATATTAATATTATTATAGTTTTTTATTTCTTCTTTTAACTTTATTATTCTATAATCATGTGAATCAGTTTTTGCAAATATGGCTACTCTACCCATTCTTAATATCTAGGGGGTAAAGTTATAAGTTTTTTATAAAAATTAATTAAATGGCAAAGTCTGTCAAAAAGTCTAAATCTAAAAAAGTTTCTAAGGTTAATGAACCTAAAAAGAGTTTAAGAGAATTATCGGAAATTGATATAACAAAACACTATTTAGTACCAAAACATGTAATATTATCTGAAGAAGAGAAAAAAGAATTATTAGAAAAGTATAAAGTATCTCTATCAGATTTACCAAAGATTAAAATCTCAGATCCAGCATTAAAAAATTTAAATGTTAAGCCAGGAGATGTAGTTAAGATTATAAGAAATAACCCATGGATTGGAGAAGAAATATACTATAGGGTTGTTGTTGAGGATTAAGCTTATAAAAATATCATATATATACATAAAAAGTGGCTAATAATAATACAGACAATTATATCTTATTTTATAAATACTTGGAGGAAAATGATCTCTTAGGAGTACAACTTAGGTCCTTTGAATATTTTGTTGATGTAGAAATGACAAAGATTGGAAGGGAATTGGGGACATTTTCTCCAAGATTATTAGCTCCTGGATTAAGAGATTTGCAATTTAAAATAGAAAAATTGTGGTTGGGGAAGGCGGATTTTATGGAAAAAGAGGGAGTTTCTAGATTAATATATCCGATAGAGGCTAGAATTAGAAGACTTACATATGCCGGAACAGTGTTTATGGAATTTTCTGTATATGAAAATGAAACTTTTAAGAGTAAATATCAGGTATCTATTGGAAGATTGCCAATAATGGTTAGATCAAAATATTGTAATACTTATGGATTATCTGAAGAAGAATTAATAAAGATCGGAGAAGATCCGACAGATAGGGGCGGGTATTTTATTATTAATGGAAATGAAAAATTAATTGTACTATCTGAAGAACTTGGTACAAATAAATTTTATGTTCAAAAGGAGTCTGGTTCTATAAAATATAGTGGATATTTATTATCCGAATCTTTAACCCAATTAAAGGCTCATAGAATGGAGATGACAAAAGATGGTTTATTATATTTATCATTTGAGAAATATAAAAAAGTTCCATTAATACCACTGGTAAGGGCTTTAGGTTTAGAAAAGGATGTTGAAATAAACCAATTGATTTCAGAAGGAGAGGAGTTTGAAGAAGTATATATTAACTTATTAGAATTTCAAAATATAAAAACTTCTGAAGATGCAATAACTTATCTAGCTGATAAATTGAAATTAACAGGATCTCCAGAAGTTAAAAGAGAAAAATTATTGTCAATATTAGATAATTTATTATTACCAAATATTGGTACATCACCCAATGATAGATTATTAAAGGCATACAATCTATTGAAGATGGCAAGAAAGATATTATTATTAGCTCATGGAAAGATTGATGAAGATATAAAGGACCACTTTGCAAATAAAATAGTTAGAACACCCGGAGAATTATTAAGAGAGTTTTTCTTAGTTACCTTAAGAACATTGATGACAGATGCAATGTATCAATATGAAAGATTAGTAAAAAGGGGAAAAATACCGTCATATACATCTATATTTAGATCAAAAATATTTACTGAAAGATTTGAAAATGTAATGGCTATTGGAAAATGGACAAGAAATAGGACCGGAATTTCTCAAGCTCTAGATAGAACAAATAAAATTTCTGTTTTATCTCATTTAACAAGGGTTGTTTCTTCAATATCTGGAGAAGCTGAATTATTAGAAGCAAGAATGGCTCATGGTACACACTGGGGTAGGTTAGATTTAATAGAAACACCCGAAGGTCATGAAACTGGACTTAGAAAAAATAAAACAATTCTAGCAAAGATAAGTTTTGAGGAGGTTGATAAGCGAGAATTAATTAAGAAATTGGAGGATATTGGATTAAGGCCAATAGTTAAAAATATTTCAGATATAAAAAAATAAAATGGCATATGAGGTTTATATAGATAGTATTTTTGTTGGATATGTTGATGACGCTAATAAGTTTATTGAAGAATTTAAGGAAAAAAGAAGAAAAGGTATTATTCCATATTTTGTAAATATACATTTTGATGAAACAAGAAATGTTATAGAAATATTAACAAGAAAAGGAAGGATTTTAAGACCTTTAATTGTAGTAAAAGATGGCAAACCATTATTAAAAAAGGAACATATTGAAAAATTAAAGAAGGGGGAAATAAAGTGGTCTGATCTAGAAAAAGAAGGTATAATCGAATGGGTTGATCCTGCTGAGGAGGAAAATTTAAATGTTGCATTATATCCAGAAGACATAAAAGAAAATACAACCCATTTGGAGTTATCTTCTTTAGTAATATTTAGTATAGCCACATCTTTAGTTCCATTTTCAAATAGAAACCAATCTGCAAGATTAAATAGAGGTGTTAGACCACAGAGACAGGCTCATGCTATATATTCTTTAAACTTCCACAATAGATTTGATACTGATATTTCAATATTATATTATCCACAGCACCCGATTACTAGAACATTTTCTTTTAACATATTTAAGGATGATTATGCAATAGGACAAAATGTAATTGTTGCTGTAATGACACAAGAAGGATATAATATTGAAGATGCAATTATCATGAATAAAGGTTCAATAGATAGGGGTTTATTTAGATCTGTATATTTTAGATCTTATGAAATAGAAAGATTAAGATATTCTGGGGGATTACAAGACGAAATTACAATTCCAGATCCTTCAGTGGAATTATATAGAGGTAAGGATAAATATAAAAATTTAGAAGAAGATGGAATTGTTGCTGTTGAATCTTTTGTAAGATCTGAAGAAGTCATTGTTGGAAGAGTATCACCCCCAAGATTTATTGGTTTAACTTCCGAATCTATTGCAACAGGTTTAAGAAAAAAAGATTCTTCATTAACTACTGGTAGCGGAGAAGAGGGATGGGTAGACAAGGTCGTAATAACAGAATCTGATGATGGAAATTTGTTAGTTAGGATAAAATTAAGAGATCTAAGAATTCCAGAACTTGGGGATAAATTTTCTGTAAGACATGGACAAAAAGGTGTTTTGGGAATGATTGTTGATCCATCGGATATGCCATGGTCTTCTTCTGGTCTTGTTCCAGATATAATATTTTCTCCTGCTGGAATTCCTTCAAGAGAAACTGTTGGTTTATTATTAGAATTACTTGCTGGAAAAGTTGGAAGTTTGAGTGGAAGATATGTTGATGGAACTCCTTGGTATGGGGAAAGTGAAGAAGAATTAAGGAAAGAATTATTATCTTTAGGATTTAGAGAAGATGGAACAGAAACATTATATAATCCTTTAACTGGAGATGAATTTAAAGTTAAAATATTTATTGGAAGTATATATTATTTAAGATTAAAATATATGGCAAAGAATAAATTACAAGCAAGAGCAACAGGTCCTGTTACATTATTAACGAGACAACCAACAGAGGGTAAATCAAAGAAAGGTGGTTTGAAATTTAGTGAAATGGAACATGAAGTTCTTGCTGCTCATGGTGCTTCTATATTATTAAGAGAAATGTATTCTTCTGATGATACAACCATTTATGTTTGTGAAAAATGTGGTTCTCTTGCTGTTGAAGATAATATAAGAAACAGAGTTTATTGTCCTATTTGTGGTGAAACTGAAAAAATATCAAAAGTTAAAGTTTCTTATGCATTTCATTTATTATTAAATGAATTGATCTCTCTTGGAATTTGGCCCAAGCTTAAGTTAGATTACAAATTTTGATGATGAAAGATATATTCTTCAAAAAGATTTCTGAAATTCAATATTCTTTATTAAGTCCAGATGCGATAAGAAAGATGTCTGCAGCAAAAATAATCGTATCAGAATTATATGATGAAGATGGAACCCCGATAAGGGGTGGGTTGATGGATTTAAGATTGGGAGTAGTAGATCCAAGTTATGTATGTGAAACATGTGGAAAAACTGCAGGAAAATGTTTGGGTCATTTTGGTCATATTGAATTGGCAAGACCAGTATTGCATCCCGAGTTTTTACCAATTGTTAAAGAATTAATAAATGCTGTTTGCCATAATTGTGGTCATGTAAAGTTAACTAAAGAAGAAAGGGAGTTTGCATTAAATAAAATAGAAAGATATAGAAATTCAAGAAGATGGAATAGATTATTTAAATTTGTAATTAAGTTTGTATATTCAAAAGCTAAAAAAAGAACAAAATGTCCTATATGTGGATATGAAAATCCAAAAGTTGAATTTAAGAAACCATTTTATTTTTATGTTAAGGATAAGGAAAATGAAAGAAGAATGTATCCCGTCGAAATTAGGGCAATATTTGAAAAAATACCAAATGAAGATTTACCATTGATCGGATTTGATTCATCATCTAGACCAGAATGGATGATATTAACTGTTTTACCTGTACCTCCGGTAACAATGAGACCTTCGATAGTTTTGGAAACCGGTGAGAGAGCAGAAGATGATTTAACTCATAAATTAGTTGATATTGTAAGAACAAATCAAAGATTAAAGGAAGATATAACGACAGGAGCCCCACAAGTAATTGTAGATGATATATATAATTTATTGCAATACCATATATTTACATATTTTAATAATACTTTACCAAACGTTCCAAAGGCTCAACATAGATCTGGAAAACCTTTAAAATCATTGGTTGAGAGAATTTCTGGAAAAGAAGGTATAATTAGAAGATATTTGCTTGGAAAAAGAATAAATTATAGTTCAAGAGCAGTTATTACCCCAGATACAAAGATAAGACCAAATGAGGTTGGAATACCGTTATATGTTGCAAAAACATTAACAGTTCCAGAAAGGGTTACTGAATGGAATATTGAAAAGATGAAAGAATATATATTAAACGGACCTGAAAGATATCCGGGTGCAAATTATGTAATATCGCCAGATGGAAGAAAAAGAGTAATTACTGAAGAAAATAAAGAAACACTTGCTTCAATGATAGCACCAGGTTGGATTGTTGAAAGACATTTAATGGATGGGGATATTGTATTATTATTAAGATATCCTTCTTTACATAGATTGTCAATGATGGGTCATTATGTTAAAGTACTTCCTGGAAATACTTTCAGGATAAATCCAATAATATGTAAACCTTATAATGCAGATTTTGATGGAGATGAAATGAACGTATTTTTACCAAGAAGTGAGGAAGCAAGAGCAGAAGCAGAATTTTTAGCAGAAATATCAAATAATTATATTACTCCAAGGTATGGAGACTTTATTGTTGGTATGATTCAGGAAATGATAACTGGACTATATTTGATAACACAAGATGATGTAAAAATACCAATTAATCAAGCCACACAGTTAATATATATGTCTAATGCTAATGATAAAGATTTGGAGAAATTATCTAATATTATTAAAAAGGCAAAGGAGGAAGGAAGGGATTATCTAACTGGAAAAGAAGTTGCTTCAGTATTCTTGCCAAATGATCTTAATTTTGAAAATGATAAAATAAAAATAGAAAATGGAATGATAGTTAGGGGATATCTAGACTCAAGTTTAATAAAGGCGGAAAAGGGAAGATTATTTGTTGTACTATATAAATTATATGGAAAGGAATATGTGACAGATTTATTACAAAAATATAGTTTATTAGGAATATATTATCAATACAATTTGGGAATTACTATGTCTATTTCAGATTTTGATTTGCCTGAAGAGGCAAAAGAGGAAATAAGAAAGATAATAGAAGATACACAAAAGGCAATAGATGATTTATATAAACAATATATTGAAGGAACTCTAGAAAGGATTGCTGGCAGAAGTTTAAAAGAAACATATGAATTAAAATCCATGCAGGCGGTATCTGAAAGTGTAACAAAAATACAGGGTGTTCTTAGAAAATATATGAAGAAAGATACTGGTACATATATTATGTCTATAACTGGTGCAAGGGGTGATTGGCAGAATGCTGTTAAAATGGTGGGATCTTTGGGATTTCAAGCATTTAGAGGAGGATTTATAGATTTTGGTTATAGGGGAAGGAACCTATCAATATTTGAGAGAAATTTATACCATCCAAAATATCATGGTTGGGTAATAAGTTCTTATAGAGATGGTCTAAAACCGTGGGAAATGTTCTTCCATGCATTACCTGGTAGAGATGCTTTAATGGATACTGCAATAAGAACTGCTCAATCTGGATATTTCTATAGAAGATTGGTATTAAGTTTATATGATCTTCATGTAAATGATGATTTAACTGTTAGAGATGCTTATAATAGGATTGTACAATTTGTATATGGTGGAGACGGTGTTGCAGTACATAAGTCAATAAATGGAAAATTGGATGTAAATTTACTGGCCCAAATTTTAAAATCTTATGTAGAAGATAATAAAAATGGAACTTCCAGAAAAAATAAAAAAGGATCTGGAAAAAATAGAAGATGAAAAATTAAGGAAAGTTGTAGAAGATTTTTCATACAAATTTATAATAGATCCGGGAGAACCTGTTGGAATAGTTGCTGCACAATCAATTGCGGAACCAACTACGCAAATGATATTGAGATCATTTCACTTTGTAGGTATATCTGCCCAGCAGGTTTCTTTGGGTTTGCCCAGAATTACAGAAATAACTGATGCAAAAAAGAAGATGAAAAGAAAATATATGATAATAAGGTTATTGGATGAATATAAAAATGATTTGAATGTAGCTCAAAGTGTTGCAAAAAGGATAAAGGAACTATTATTAGAAGATATATTATCATCAATAACATTAGATGTATTTGAAAATAAAATAATAATTAGCTTAGATAAAGAAAAATTGAAAAAAGAAGAATTAACATTTGATGAAGTATTTAGAATATTAAAAAAGAAAATAAAGAAATACAAGGTTGAAAATGACAAACAATATATATACATAACTGCTCCAAAATTATCTGCTAGGGAATTATACCTGTTTAAAGAAATGATAAAGAAAATACTAATAAAGGGAATAAAAGGAATTAAGGATGTAACTATACATAAAGAAGATAATGAATATGTAATATATACTGTTGGATCTAATTTATTGGAAGTTATGAAAATACCAGAAGTAGATTATACAAAAGTATATACGAATGATTTAAGAGAAATAGAGAGAGTTTTGGGAATAGAAGCTACTAGAGCTGCTATATTACAAGAATTAGTTAAATTATATGAGCAACAAGGTCTTAGTGTAAATGTAAGACATTTTATGTTGGTAGCAGACATGTTGACATGGTATGGTATATATTTAGGTATAAATAGATATGGATTACATGCAGAAAAAGAATCTACATTATCAAAAGCAGCATTTGAAACACCAGTTTCTATATTTGTTAAATCTTCAATAATAGGACAGTCTGATAAAGTATTGAGTGGAATAGACAATGTCATAATGAATCAACCAATATATTTAGGTACTGGTTTATATGACATATATTTTGTAGGAAAGAAAAGGGAAGATAAGGAATAAAAATATTTTTTATATAGATAAATTTTATGGTAACGTTTGATGATTTAAGAAAGAAAATTGTTGATGAGAAAAAAATAATTATTGGATATAATAGAACTTTGAAAATGATCAAAAGAGGAAAGGTAGAAAAAGTATTTTTAGCAAAAAATGTCCCAGAAAATATAAAAAAAGATATAGAATATTATCAAAAGTTGGAAAATTTTGAGGTAGAATTATTGAATTATTCAAATGAAGAAGTGGGTTTATTATTAAAAAAGCCATTTAAAATTTCTGTTATATCTATATTAAAGAATGGCTAACGGATTATTTGCTGCTAAGAAATTAATTGAAAATAGAAAAAAATTTAGATGGAGTAAAAAAGAATGGAAAAGAAGAATATTGAAATTAAAGGAGAAATATGATCCTTTGGAAGGAAGTCCAATGGCATCAGGAATTGTATTAGAAAAAGTACAGATTGAAAAAAGACAGCCATATTCTGGAATGATAAAATGTGTAAAGGTACAATTAAAGAAAAATGGAAAAATTGTTACAGCTTTTGCTCCAGGTGATAAAGCAATAAAATATATTGATGAACACGATGAGGTATTAATAGTTGGAATAGGTGGACCAAAAGGAAGAACTATAGGTTCAATACCTGGAGTAAGATATAAAGTGGTATTGGTAAATGGACAACCTTTAGAACTATTAAGAAAGGGTAAGATAGAAAAAGCTAGAAGATAGCTTTTACTTTTGAATATAATCTAAGTTGTTATTTTTTAATAACGAAAAACAATATTTATATAATTTTACTATATAAAAAATAAATGACATACAACTTATTGATGTCTTTGGGTTATTTTATTGGATTTCTAGTACTTGGTAGTGTAATAGGTTACTTTATTGGGTGGATAGCATATAAGACATTAAACTGGTTGTTTGCAAAATATGTGAAAATAGAGAATGTATATGAAAAATTAAAGTCAACATTTAATAAAATGCCAGAGATAAATGTAGCAACACTATTATCATATCTAGTAGGAATTATAGTAGGAATAGTGGTATTTAATAGTATATTGGCAATGGTCCCATACTTATTAACATCAACACAGTATTATTATATAGCCGATGTGTTAAGATTGACAATAATGGTTTCATCAACATTATTATTGATATCAATAGCTGTATTAATAATAACAGCTGGTGTAATATTTTCAATATTCTTTACATCATATTTATACATATTAATTGAGGGATATAATGAACATGTAGCAGAATTATTGAAATTATTATTGTTCTTAGGATTTGTATGGATAATAACATATTCTTCTCTAGAATTATTAGGATTTCGATATACATTATTTGATAATATAATAGGCGTATTCGTAATATTGTCAATTGGATTAATTGTGATGAAGTATATAACAGAACATGTAAGTGAAAATGAATATTATAAAAATGTAAAACCATTTATCCAAGTATTTATATACTCAATATTTGTTATATCATCTTTATCAGTATTAACTGTTGGATATTCAGATATTCCAGCAAGTATAAGAGGCATATTCGCATGGGGCTTTGTAATATTGTTCGTACTAACACTAATACCAGTATTAATTAAGGCGATAAGGGAATCAGAATAATTTTTTAATATATTCTTTAATATTATTTTTAATGGTAAATAATATTAATGATTTGAAATTTCTCGGAAGATGGAAATATGAAATAGATGTAGAAGATGAAACTTTAAGAGCATTTATGAATTTAAAGCCATATGTTGTTCCAAAGACAAATGGTAGATATCAAAATAGAAGATTTGGAAGAAGAAACATACCAATTATAGAAAGATTAATTGGTAGATTAATGACACCAGGTCATTATGGTGGAAAACATAAGTTTACATCATATTATGCTTCTGGAGAATATTATAAAGTATTAAAAATATTAATAAAAGCATTCGAAATAATTGAAAAAGAAACAAAACAAAACCCAATAAAAGTATTAACAAAGGCAATAGAAAATGCTGCTCCAAGAGAAGAAATAACAAATATAGAAATGGGTGGTGCAAGATATCCAAAAGCAGTGGATATTTCGCCTTTAAGAAGAATTGATTTAGCAATAAGACATATTGTTTGGGGGGCATATCATAGTTCTAGAAATAAAAAAGATATGGCTGGTGCATTGGCAAGAGAAATAATAAATGCGTATAAAAATTCTGTTGAATCTTTTGCGATACAAAAGAAATTGGAGTTGGAAAGGTTAGCATCATCTTCTAGATAATTTATAAATCATAAAGATATTTTTTATTTTATGAACCCGCGGCGTCTAGTACCAAAAAAAGTTTTCTTTACTTCTGGTGTGGGTGTGGCGGATGACCCGCTATTAAGTTTTGAATATGCATTAAGGGATGCAAAGATAGAGAGGTTTAATCTAGTTTCTGTATCTAGTATAGCGCCACCAAATATAAAAATTATAGATATAGATGAAGGATTAAAATACTTAAAGACAGGTCAGGTTGTATTTTGTGTTCTATCAAGATTTACATCAAATGAAAAAGGTAGAGAAATATTTTCATCAGTTGGAGTGGCATTACCTAAAGATAAAAAATATAATGGATATTTTACAGAATATCATGGATATTATACAGGAAAGGAAGAAGGATATGCAAAAAATATGGCAAGGAATATGTTAAAGTCCATACATAATATAGAAGTAGATAAGGAATTTGAAATATTCAAAAAAGCCACTGTAATAGATTATACAACAGTAATATCTGCTGCTATTTTCGTTTTATAATTTTATTAATTATTTCTTCCAATTTATTCAAATACTTTTTGATATATTTCTTTTAGTTGACTTGGGACAACATGTGTATATATCTGTGTAATATTTAATGAACTATGTCCAAGTATTTCTTGTATATATCTTATATCAACACCTTTTGATAATAATGTTGTTGCAAGAGAATGTCTTAATACATGTGGGGTTACTTTTTTATTTATCCCTGCTTTCTTTGCAACATTCTTTATAATTCTTTCCACCTGTCTTGATGATAATGGAAATATATTTTCTGTATTTATTTTATTTATGTAATCCTTCAATTCATTTAATAATTCCTTGGGTATTGGTATTATTCTTTCTTTTCCACCTTTTCCATATACTTTTACAAGACCTTCTTCAAAAATTATATCGCTCTTTTTTATTTTTATTAATTCAGAAACTCTTACTCCGGTATAAAATAGGAACTTAATAATTAGTTTGTCCCTATAATTATCAGTATTTTCTAATAATTTATTTAATTCATCATATGTGATAAATTTTGGCAATCTTTTATCTACCTTTGGAGCTTTTATTTGTTTTGCTAAACTTTCATTATCTAAAAATTTTAAAAATGATGATATAGCTCTAACATATAATCTTAATGAATTTAAATCTAATTTTTTCTTAACTTTTAATTCAGCTAAAAATTTTAGAATTAGATTCTTGTCTAATGAATCATTAATAGATTTTGCATCTGTAATAATTATTCCATTATTTATTAGGAATTCTAAAAATTTCTTTATTATACCAGAATATGTTTTTATTGTGTTTTTAGATTTTCCTTGTATCTCTAACCATACTTTATATTCTTCAACGATTTCATTCATTTATATTTCAAAAACTTTGTGATATAAAAATTTTAAACCATAAAAATATTATAATTTTATCCCTACCTGCCATGCACTGGGGATATATGAACCAGTTCCTCCAGGTAGGGGAGAATAATGATGTGGTTGGCTTGAAACTGAAAAATGATGAATACGGCTACGCTG